>JAICPQ010000112.1 GCA_025929745.1 Burkholderiales bacterium
GACCTGCTCGACGTGGCGCGCGTGACGAGCGGCAAGCTCCTTCTGCGCAAAGAGCGCATAACCCTTGAAGCGGTCGTCACCGCCGCGATCGAGACGAGCCGGCCGTTCATCGACGATGCCGGGCATCGTTTGACGAGCCGCACTCCACCTGATCCCGTGGTGCTCGACGCCGACCGTACGCGCTTGGCGCAAGTGCTCTCCAATCTCCTCAACAACGCCGCCAGGTACACCGCGCCAGGCGGCTCGATTGAATTGGCCGCCGAGGTCGAAGGCGCGCAGGTGCTCATTGCAGTGACCGATAACGGCATGGGATTTCCAGCCGCGCTCACCGAGCAGCTTTTCGAGCCATTCGCGCAATGGTCGCCGGTCGACAAACCCGCCGCGGGCCTGGGCATCGGTCTTTCGTTGGTGAAGGGAATCGTCACGCTGCACGGCGGTACCGTCTTGGCGCAAAGCGCCGGGCCCGGCACCGGCAGCCGCTTCGAGGTGCGCCTGCCGATCGCGCTCGAGCAAGACCTCCACGCGGCGCCGGGGCCCGCGGCCGATCCCGTAGCGCCGCCGGGCGTGCGCGTGTTGATCGCCGACGACAACCGCGACGCCGCCGACACGCTGTGCCGCATGCTCGCCCTGTATGGCTACGAGGTCCGCGCCGCGTACGACGGGGCGAGCGCGGTCGAGGTCAGCGAATCGTTCCGGCCGCACGTCGCCGTCCTTGACATCGGCATGCCTGCGCGCAGCGGTTACGACGTGGCACGCGAGCTGCGCACGCGCCAAGGCCGCGATGTACGCCTGATCGCGCTCACGGGCTGGGGAAGCGATGAGGACGTGAAGCGCGCGCGCGAGGCGGGCTTCGACCACCACCTCACCAAGCCGGTCGAGCCCGCCGTGCTTGGAAGGCTCCTCGCGCGCGGCGGCCGCTAAAGTCCGGGCTTCACCTCGCTCGCAAAGAGCTCGAGCGAGCGCAGCGCGTTCTCGGGATGCAGGTCGCCGAACGAAAAAACGCAGAGGAGGTAGTTCGCGCCGGTCGCACGCAGCATTTCCGCCACGCCCTGCAACACGGTGCGCGGCGCACCGGCGATGAGCCGCTGCGCCGAATCGGCGTCGAAGGGCGTCGTCTTGTGCGCGTCCGGACGGCCGAGCTTGCGCGTGAGGTGGTGAATGTGCCCGTCCCACGCCTTGTAGGCGGCGACGCCCATCCTCTCCGCTTCGCTATCGGTATCCGCGACCACGACGTGCTGCGTGCGCGCAAGGAACGGCGCATCGACGTGCGCGTTATGCCGTCCCGCCTCGTTCCTATGCTTCTCCCACACTTCGCGATAGCGTTCGAATAGCGGCTTGCAGTCGCTGTGCTTGCCGATGAAAGCGGTGTGGTAACCGTGGCGCGCCGTGAAATCGATGCCGTCCTTGTTCGAGCTGGGAAACCACAGCGGCGGATAGGGTCGCTGGTAAGGCTTCACATGGACCTCGGCTTCCACGCCGTTCACGCTCATGCTGTCGCCGCGGCAGGCCTCGAAAAAAGCGTCCAGCGTGGCGCGATAGCGCTCTCTTGACTGCTCGACGTTTTCCATCCCAAATATCCTAGACTCGATCGGCGAGACGCCGCGGCCCACTCCGAGCTCGAGACGTCCGTGCGACAGCTGGTCGAGCATGCACACTTCACTGTAGAACCGGTACGGGTGGTGCCACGGCAGACAGAACGTTAGTGCGCCGGCGCGCAGGCGCCGCGTGCGCTGAAAGATCGCCGATAGCAGCGCGGTGGGCGAGCCGTCGATGGAGAGCGGCGTACCATGGTGTTCGGCCACGAAGAGGCCGTGGAAGCCCGCGCGCTCGGCGGCCACCGCGAGCTCGATCTTGTGCTCGTACACCTCGGCCGGCGGCCGGCCCGAGGCCTCGACCCAATCGAAGATCCCGTATCGCATTACCCTCTCTTGTCGACGAAGCGCGGCGCCTTCACCGCCGCCTCGAAATCGCGCGCGATCGCACCGCGCGGCAGGAGCGAAACTCGCGGCGTGATCTGAAAAATTTTTCGGATCGCGTCCGCGACCGGGGTTTTGTCCTCGCCCCGGAGCTCCACCAAGAGATGGAGCACATCGTTGTCGCCATCGTTCGTCACCTCGGCGCGGAAGTCGACGACCTGCGGGTCGCGGAACAACGCATCCTCGAGGTCGGCGTGGTTGATATTCACGCCGCGCACCTTGAAGAAACCGACCGTACGCCGCGCGTGCTTGAGCATCGGAAATACGGACCACGGGGCGTCGCCTTTGCCCTCGGAGGAGAAGCTCACCAGGTCCCCCGAGCTCCAGCGCAGGAAGGGCGTCATGGTGTTGTTCCAGAGCGGCGTCACCACGAGCGAACCGACCTCGCCGTCGCGCACCGGCTCGCCGGTATTCTCGTCCACCACCTCACAGTAGAACTGGTCCGCCCATATGTGCAGGCCGTGGTGCCCGATGCCTTCGCCCGCGACGAAGGCGGCCTCTGTCATGCCGAAGTGGTCGAACACCTCGGCGCCCCAGGCGCGTTCCAGCTTCTGGCGCTTCACCGGCGAAAGCGGCTCGGCGGCGACGATAATCTTTTTCACCGTCGAGCCGGCGAGATTGAAGCCCTTGGCTTCGGAGAGGTTGGCGAGGTGAAGGCCATAGCTCGCCATGCCCAGCCACACCGTGGGCTTCAGATGATCGATGAGCTCGAGCTGTGTTTCCGAAGGCGTGTTGTTGCCGGCGCCGCACCACACCGTGCCGATACCGTGGTTGATCGCGGCGCGCGCATAAAGATGGGCGACCGGATGCACGCCAAGCGGAAATGAGATGTGCGCGCAGTCGTCGCTCGTCGCGCCGATGAGCGCCCAGGCGCGCTCGAACGCGCGCAGGCCGTGCTCCATATCCTCGGCCGAGCGAGGGTAGAAAAGCGGCCGGCCGGTGGCGCCGCCCGAGCGCCAGTACTCGACCACTTTTGTGCGAGGCTGAATACAGAACTCGACGTGAAAGCGCTCGGGCGGGATCGCGCGCAGCTCTTCCTTCGTGAGGAGCGGGATCTTGTGCCAGATGTCCTCTGCTCGCCCCTTCGGAATGCGTTTTTTCAGGAAGGGCGACTGGAGCGCGCGTTCGAGCGCGAGGCGCCGGCGCTCGGTCTGGATGCGCTCGAGGTCCTGCCGCGATTTAGGCCATTTCAGATCGACCATCAGATTCCCAGGTAGCGATGCCAGAGCGAGCGATTGGCGTCAAGCTCGGCCGAGGTTCCGCGCCAGGCGACGCGCCCGCGCTCGATGATGGTATGCCGGTCGGCGAGTTGCACCAGGCGCTCGACGTACTTGTCGATCACGAGGATCGTCTGCCCGCCGCCGCGCAGCCGCGCGAGACAACGCCAGATCTCTTCGCGCACGAGGGGCGCGAGGCCTTCGGTCGCCTCGTCCAGGATGAGAAGGTGCGGATTGGTGACGAGCGCGCGGCCGATGGCGAGCATCTGCTGCTCGCCGCCGGAAAGTTGGTTCCCTTGGTTGTGCTGTCGCTCTTCGAGACGCGGAAAGAGCTCGAAGACCCGCTCGGGCGTCCATGGGTCCGGGCGGCCCGCGCGGTTTTCCGCGAAGGCGACCAGATGCTCGCGCACGCTGAGGTTCGGAAAGATCTGGCGCCCTTCCGGAACGAGCGCGATACCCATGCGCGCGATGCGGTCCGGTGGCTCGCGCTCGATGCGCTTGCCGCGGAAGGCGACGCTTCCTTTGGCCGCTTTCGTCAGTCCCAGGATCGAGCGCACGGTGGTGGTCTTGCCCATGCCGTTGCGGCCGAGGAGCGTGCTGACTTCTCCGGGATTGATATCCAGGCTCACGCCGAAAAGCACCTGGCTCATCCCGTAGGCGGTTTCCAGCTCGCGCACCTCAAGCAGCAAGCTCGTCTCCGAGGTAGGCCTTGCGCACTTCGTCGTTCCGCCGGATCGCCTCGGGCGCGCCGGTGGCGATGAGCCGCCCGTTCACCATGACCGAGATGCGGTCGGCGAGACGGAAAACCGCGTCCATATCGTGCTCGACGAGGAGCAGCGTGACGGTCTCGCGAACGCGCCGCACGAGGTCGATCATGCGCTTCGATTCCTCGGGGCCCATCCCGGCCATCGGCTCATCCAGCAGCAGGAGCTTCGGGCGGGTGGCGAGCGCAAGCCCGACCTCGAGCGCGCGCTGCTCGCCGTGCGAAAGCGAAGCCGCAGGGACATCGACCCTTTTCAAATTGATGCGCGCGGCGATGTCGCGCGCCTCGTCGAAGAGCGCGCGTTCGGCTGCCACCGGCCGCCAGAACGAAAAGCTCGAGCCCGAGCGAGCCTGCACGGCGAGCGCGAGGTTATCGAGCACGCTGAAGCGCCGGAAGAGGCTCGTCACCTGGTAGCTGCGCGCGAGCCCGCCTCTGACGCGCTGGTGTGCCGCGAGCCGCGTGATGTCGCGGTCCTCGAAGAGGATCTCTCCCGTATCGGCGGGAAGGCTGCCCGACACCTGGTGGATGAGCGTGGTCTTGCCCGCGCCGTTCGGTCCGATGAGCCCGTGCACCTCGCCCGCGCGCACCTCGAGCGTCACGCGGTCGACCGCGACCACGCCGCCGAAGCGTTTACTGAGACCTTTTAGCGAGAGCACCCGCGAGTCCTTGCGGCGCGAATAAGACCACGGCGAGGAGGATCAAGCCGACCGGCAGCTGCCAGTGCAGCGCGTACGGCCCGAGCAGCGGGCTCGCCGAAAAGACTTCTTCGAGGACGAGGAGCACCGCGGCGCCGATCGGCCCGCCCCAGAAGCGGCCCACGCCGCCCAGGATCACCATGATCATGAGCGTGCCCGATTGCACCCAGTGCAGAAGCGTCGGCCCGGCATAGCTTGTCTGGTTGGCGATCAGCGCACCGGCGAGGCCGGCAACCGCGCCGGAAATGACGAAGCAGAGAAGCTGATAGCGGTACACCGGGTAACCGATCGCGGTCGCGCGCGTCTCGTTCTCGCGGATCGCCTCGATGACGCGGCCGAAACGGGCGTGCAGCAGTCGGTGCAGAAGGAACAGGACGAGCGCGAGCAGCGCGAGCACGAGGTAATACCAGACGAAGTCGTTCGAGAGGCTCACGCCGAGGCCGGTGCTCGAACGTCCGGGAAGCGAAAGTCCGTCGTCGCCGCCGTAGGCCTTCAGCGAGATGAAGACGTAGTACATCATCTGCGCGAACGCCAGCGTGATCATGATGAAGTAAACGCCGCGCGTGCGAAGCGAGATGGCGCCGATCACGAGCGCCGCGAGCGCGGCGCCGGCGACCGCGACGGGCCATGCGATCCACAGGCTCGTGATCCCTTCCGCGGCGAGGATGGCGACGATGTAGGCACCGGCGCCGAAGAAGGCGGCGTGCCCGAAGCTCACCATGCCGCCGTAGCCCAGCACCAGATTAAGACTGGCTGCGGCCATGGCGTAAATAAGGACGCGCGTGGCGAAGCTCGTATAGAAGTCCTGGCCGAGCGCGTGCATCACCCAGGGAAATGCCGCGGCGACGAGCGCGACGAGGAGGATCCTCATCCGCGCGCCGGAAAAAGACCCTGCGGGCGCAAGAAGAGCACCGCCGCCATCAGCACATAGATGAGGATCGAGCTCACCGAGGGGCCCAGGTTGGACGCGACCGGCGGCGAGAACAGCTTGGCGAACGCGATGGGGAGGAGGGCGCGGCCCATGGTATCGACCAGGCCCACCAGGAGCGCGCCGACGAACGCGCCGCGGATCGAGCCGATGCCGCCGATCACGATCACGACGAAGGCGAGGATCAGGATGTTCTCGCCCATGCCGACCTGCACCGCGAGGATCGGCCCGAGCATCGCGCCCGCGAGCGCGCAGAGCGCAGCACCGAGCGCGAACACGATGGTGAACAAGCGCCGGATATTGACGCCCATCGCGACCGCCATCTCGCGGTTCGAAGCGCCGGCGCGCACGAGCATTCCCATCCGGGTTCTCGTCACCAGAAGATAGAGGCACACCGCAACGGCAGCGCCGACGCCGATGATGAGCAGGCGGTAGGACGCGTACTGCATGCCGCCGGGCAGCGTCACCGGGCCCGTGAGCCCAGCGGGCGGGTTCAGCATCAGCGACTGGTTGCCCCAGATCATGCGCACAACCTCGTTGGCGATCAGGATGACGGCAAAGGTGGCGAGCACCTGCGTCAGGTGGTCGCGCTCGTAAAGCCGGCGCAGCAGGCTCACCTCCAGCGCCGCACCGACCAGCGCTGTGGCGACAAGCGCCAGCGGAAGCGCGACCCAGAAGGAGCCGGTCGCCTCGGCAAGCGTCGCCATCAAGTAAGCGCCAATCATGTAGAGCGAGCCGTGCGCGAGGTTGATCATGTCCATGATGCCGAACACGAGCGTCAGGCCGGCCGCGAGGAGGAACAGCATCAGCCCGAACTGCAGGCTGTTCAGCGTCTGCTCGAGGAAGAGGATGCCGCTCAACCGAGTCGGTCGAAAAACTCGGCCATCCGCTTTCGCGCGCCTTCGTCGGGCAGCGCGCCTCGTCCGGCTGCCAGGTTGTCCTGCATGTGCTTCGGATTGCCGGTTCCCGGGATGGTGCACGTCACAGCAGGGTGCGACACGATCCATTTGAGGAAGTACTGCGCCCAGCTCTCGATGCCGAGCTCCTTCGCCCATGGCGGCAGGCTCTTGCCCTTGACCTGACGGAACAGCGCGCCTTCGGCGAACGGCCGGTTCGCGATCACGGCGATGTTCTTTTCCTTTGCCAAGGGCAAAAGGCGTTGCTCCGACTCGCGCTCGCCGAGCGAGTAGTTGATCTGCAGGAAATCGTACTGACCGCTCTTCAGCGCGCGTTCGACCTCGGCGTATGCCGAGGAGGTGTAGTGCGTGATGCCGGTGTAGCGCACGCGCTTCCTGGCTTTCCAGTCCATGAGCGTCTTGGTGTGCGTGGCCACGTCGACCAGGTTATGAACCTGCATCAGGTCCATGCGCTCGACGCGCAGGCGCTTGAAAGAGGTCTCCATCTGGCGCATGCCGGCCTCGCGGCCGCTCGTCCAAACCTTCGTGGCGATGAAGAGCTTGTCGCGCAGGCCGAGCTCGACGATGAGATCGCCGGCGACGCTCTCCGAGCTGCCATACATCGGCGACGAATCGACCATATTTCGATTCAGAAGCTTCAACACCTCGCGAAGTGGAGCGCGTGCCGCGGGATCGGCGCCCACGTCGAAGGTCTGCCAGGTGCCGACGCCGATCACGGGAAGCGCTTCACCGGTCGAGGGGATTTTCTTGGACATGAGCTCCTGCGCGAATGCGGGTCTCAGCGCTCCGGCTGCAAGGACGGCGAGGAGCGCGCGTCGTCGCGGGTCCATGATTTCATTCTAGCCCCGAGGAACGCGCCGAGCCCGGTCCAGACGAGCGCGATCCCGGCGGCGAAGAATGCCGGCAGGCTCGCGAGGTAGAGCGCGGCGATGGTATCGCCGCCGCGGTAGATCACCGTGTCGATAAAGTTCTTCGCCTTGTAGCGCTGCTCGCGCGGCACGACGGTGAATAGCGCTTCGCGCGCCGGCTTGGAGATGGCGAATTCGCCGACGCGGCGCGTGACGCCGAAGACGACCAGCGCGGTGAGCGTCGGCGTGGCGCCGAGCCACAGGAACCCGGCCACCGAAATGAGGGGCATGAGGACGAGCAGTCCGATCGGTCCGATCAGCGCCGCCAGGCGCGCGAAAGCGAGAACTTGGATCACCAACGTGAGACTGTTCACCGCGAGATCCACGCGCGCGAAGAAGCGCGTCTGCTCCTGCGGATCGGGCAGCGCTTCGCGCACGATGACGACCTGCTGAAAATAGAGCGCGGTGGAGAGCGCGGTGTAGCAAAAGAGGTACCCGCAGATCGCCATCAGGAAAGGCGACGAGAGCGCGGCGCGCATGCCCGCGAGGATCGAGCCGCCGAGCGGCGCTTCGGGCCGCGGGTCGCCGGCGCGCCGATTCTCGGACCCGTGGGCGCGCGCCCAGCGCGTTAGCATGGCGATGCAAACCACCGCGCCGGCGAGCAGCACGGCCGCGAGCATGAGGAGGCCGCTCGCGCTGAGCGGCGATGCCGTGGCGATGAGCGGGCCGGTAATCGCGCCGCAGCTGCCCCCTGCCGCGATCGTGCCGTAAAGGCGGCCGGCCTGCGCCGGTGTGAAGAGATCCGCCATGAAACTCCAGAACACGGAGACGACGAAGAGGTTGAATACGCTCAGCCAGACAAAGAAGAGCGCGGGCGGCAGGTGAAACGAGAAGCCCGCGAGGTTGAGCGCGAAGAATGCGTAGACGATCGGCAGCAGCCGTGCGCGCGGCAGCCTCGCCGAGAGCCAGCCGAACAGCGGCACGATCGCCAGCATGACGGCGAACGTGAGCACGAAGAGCCGCTGCAACTCCTCCCGGCCAAGCGCCACCCCGACGGTGTCGCGCACCGGCCGCAGCAGGTAGTAGCTGCACAGGACGAGGAAGAAATAGGCAAACGACCAGGCGAGCGCCGGCGCCTCTCCGCGCTGCGCGCGCAGCACGCGGTATAGTAGGGCGCTCATAACAACAAAGGGGGGCACATGGGAATC
>JAICPQ010000184.1 GCA_025929745.1 Burkholderiales bacterium
CAGCTGCCGGACAAGGACCGCGACTTCCTGCTGGACCTGCGCGACCACGAGGCATTCTTCCGCGAGCTCGCGGACGCCAAGCTGCAATCTAGTTCCTGAAACTGATGGGCGCGAGGAGCGCGAGCAGCTCGTTCGGGTCGTAGGGCTTCAGCAGGTAGTGGTCGAAGCCGATCGCCTCCGAGAGGATGCGGTCGACGCTATGCTTGTATTCGCCGCTGATGCCGATGAGGAGGTGTCGCCGGCCGAGCTTCTCGCGCAGCGTGCGTGCTACTTCCCAGCCGCTCACGCCCGGCAATGCGATGTCCAGCAGGATCGCGTCCGGATTGAACTCCTGCACCACCTTGACCACGTCGCGGCCGGAATAGAGCCCGCGCACGTGATGTCCTTCGTCCTCGAGGAGCATCATGGCGCTGAGCACGGCGTCGCGACTGTCGTCGACGACGAGGATGCGCAGCGCGCGCGGCATGCGCTTGGGGAGGACTCGGACGGTCGCGCTCATTCGGCCGATTCTACGGTGCAATGCTCGGTTAGAAGCGCGGCAAGATCGAGGTCGCCTTGCGTCCGCTCGCGGGGCTCGCGCCCAATACATCGCGAGCAGACGACAACCAAATTCGGCGGAGCCCGAGTTACCTTCTCTGCCGTCGCTTTAAGACGCGGCGCTTTTTCGACTTCTTTTTCTTGCGCTTCACGCGCTCAGGCAGCCTCTTCTTGCCTGCCTCACGGTTCCAGCGCTCGTACACCTCAGGGTCGATCTTGCCTTCGACGAGAAGCTGCGCGAACTTTCGACGTTGCGCCCTTGATTTCATCGCCATGCGCTATCTCCTCGCTTGGTTGCCCATGATCGTGATCGCGGTTGCTAACGGCGCGGCTCGCGAAGCATGGCTCGTGCCGCGCTGGCTTTCCACGATGGCGTTGATCGTACTGCTCGGCCTTTACATGTCCTTCGTGTTCCGGCGCTGGCCGCTCTCATCGTCGGCGCAGGCAATCGCCGTCGGCGCGATGTGGCTCGCGCTTACGGTTGCCTTCGAGTCTGGCCTCGGGTGGTGGTCCGGCTTGAGCTGGGCGCAGATGACGGCCGAGTACAACCTCGCCGCCGGGCGGCTTTGGTCGCTCGTTCCGCTCTGGGTCGGGGTCGCGCCCTATATATTCTTCCGGCTCACTCGGCCTTGATCGCCGCGTCCTTCACCACGCGGCCCCACTTCTCGTGGTCGTTCTTGATGCGCTCGATGGTCTTGGCCGGCGTCATGATCTCGGTGTCGCAGCCGGTCGCGTTGATCTGATCGACGGTTTCCTTGCCCACCTTGGCGAGCGCGTCGGTCCAGCGCTTCACGACTTCCTGCGGCAGGCCGGCGGGCCCGAGCAGGCCGTACCACGCAGTGGAGTCGAAACCTTTCAGGCCGAGCTCGTCCATCGTCGGCACCTCGGGGAAGGCGGCCGAGCGCTGGAGCGAAGTCACGGCGAGCGCGCGGATCTTGCCCGATTTCACCGCACCGACCGCGGGACCGAGCGAAGAGAAAAGCATCGGGACCTGGCCGCCCATGAGATCGGTCATGGCGGGGCCGCCGCCCTTGTACGGCACGTGCAACAGGTTCGCGCCGGTCACGCTCTTGAAGTATTCGCCGGAGAGATGGTGCGGGCCGCCGACGCCGGAGGTCCCATAGCTCCATTTGTTCGGCTCTTTCTTCGAGAGCTCGATTACGTCCTGCATGCGCTTGAACGGCGTGGACGGATGCACCACGAGGAGGCTGCCCGATCCGCATACGTGGCCGAGGTGCGTGAACGAATTGAGGTTGTGGTAGCCGACCTTGGAGAGGTGCGGGGCGACGGTGAGCGGGCCTGAATCGAAGTAGTAGATGGTGTAGCCGTCGGGCGCGGCGCGCGCGATCGCCTCCATCGCCACGCCGCCGGCATTCCCCGGGCGGTACTCGAAGACGAGCGGCTGGCCGAGGATCGGCTCCAGCGCCCGCGCGAGCGGCCGCGCGCCGGCTTCCGCCGAGCCGCCCGGCGCGTAGCCGATCATCAAGCGGATCGGCTTGTTGGGATAGCTCTGCGCGAACGCGCACGAGATCGAGGCGAAAAGAACCAGAAAAAACCTAAACATCGTACGCTCCGTGTTTGAGCGCGAAGAGCGCGCGCTCGGCGTTGGAAAGGTCGCCAATTACCTTGCGGATCGGCACCGGCGACTCGCGCACCACCATCGGTACCGCAACGACCTCGTGCTCGCGCGCGAGCGCGGGATTCTTGAGCAGGTCGATCACATCGATGCGGTAGCCGGTCTTCACATGTTCGCGGCAGATGCGCTCGAGATTCATTCGCGCAAGCGCCGATACGCCGCCGGGGCCGGTGATGTAGAGCCGCAGCAGCCACTTTTCCGCGCGCGTTTCCATGGCGGCGACGATACCTTAAATTCCCGACGCGACCCACAATGCGAGGAAAATCCCGACAGCCACGTCGCACGACGCGCGCGCTGCGCGATGCGCGCACGCTTTTCAACGGCGCGCTGCCCGCCAACGTGCGCCTCGACTACGAGCTTGAGCCGGCGCTGTGGCCGGTCACGGTCGATCCGACGCAGCTCGAGCTCGCTCTCCTCAACCCGGTGATCAATGCGCGACGCCATGCCGCAGGGCGGGCGCATCGTGCTCGCGGCGAAAAACGAAGCCGATGGCGTGCTGATTCGCTTGAGCGACGACGGCGAGGGCATGACTGAGGCCGTGATGGCGCGCGCGCTCGAGCCCTTCTACACGACCAAGGGCGTCGGCAAAGGCAGCGGCATGGGCCTGCCGCAGGCCTACGGCTTTGCGCAGCAGCACGGCGGTACGCTGAGCCTCGAGAGTCGGCGCGGCGAGGGCACGACCGTGAAATTGTTCCTGCCGCGCGCCCGCGATGCGGTGGTCCAGGAGCCGGCCGCGCCGCCTCCGCACGTCGCCAAGGGCGCCGGCAACGTGCTTCTCGTCGAGGATGACGCCGAAGTGCGCGATACGGTCGTCGCTGCGCTACGCGCCGCGGGCTTCGACATTCACACCGCGAACACGGCCGACGAGGCGCTCGAGCGCCTGGTTGCGGGCGAGCGCTATGACATAGTTCTCACTGATGTCGTCATGCCCGGTGCGCTGAACGGTGTAGACCTCGCGCGCGAGGTGAAGCGACGCTTTCCGCGCATGGCGGTGGTAATCGCCACCGGCTACTCCGAGCGCGCGGTGCAGGTTCCCGGCGTGCAGGCGCTGCCCAAACCGTACAACGTTCAGCAGGTTGTTGAAGCGCTCAACTCGGCGCTGCGGCCTCAACAACAACTGTAAGAGGTCAAATTCTGCTATCGCGCAGTCGCACAGCAAGCTGCGCGGCGAAGATGCGCTCATGGCGCACAGCGAATGGTCCGATCCGGTCAACGACCTGCGCCATGCACTCGTCCAGAACCAGTTCCGCCTATATTGCCAGCCGATCGCGGCGCTGTTCGGCTCGGTGATGTATCCGATGGCGGAGGTGCTGGTGCGTCTTTCCGAGGACGAGAGCGCACTTCTGCCGCCCGGCGATTTCCTGCCGCTGCTCGAGCACTACGGCATGATGCCCGAGCTCGATCGCTGGGTGGTGCGCGAGGCGCTGCGCCGGCGCGCGCGCGGGTGCGAGATCGCGCGCTTCAGCATCAATCTTTCCCCGCAGACCATCGCGGACGCGGGCTTCGCGCATTTCTTCGCCGACGAGCTCGACGCGCATGGCGTGAGCGCGGAGGCAATCGTGTTCGAGATCGACGAGCACGACGCCGCCTCGGCGCCGAGCTCGGTGCGGCGCCTGTGCGCGGCGGTGGGCTCGCTCGGCTCGAGCATCGCGATCGACGGCTTCGGCCGCAGCCAGGGCAAGCTCGCCTCGCTCGCGCTGCCGAGCGTGCAGTACGTGAAACTGCAGGCCTCGCTCACGCACCATCTCCACACGGACGAGGCCGCGCTGCTGCGCATGCTCGAGATCGTGCGCGTCGCCAGCGACCTCGGCGTCTCGGCGATCGCCGGTTCGGTCGAATCCGATGAAGTGCTCGCGCGCCTGCGCGCGATCAAGGTGCGCTACGCGCAGGGCTTCGGCGTGTGCGTGCCGCAGTCGATCGACGACCTCGCGGAGCTGCCCGCGGTGCGCATGGACGAGCGCCGCGACAACAATCGGAGTGTGAATTCCATGCAGGGGGACGCATCATGGGTAAGCTAGAACGCATCTACCGACGCACCGAAATCGGCCGCAAGGCGTTCCAAGATGGCGATCCGCAGCTCTCGCCGGAGCACCAGCGCATCCTGGCGCTTCTCGAGTGCGACACGCACTCGGACGAGATCCGCAAGGTGCTTCGACGCCAGGCCGACTACCAGCGGCTCTTAGAGCTCGAAGCCGAAGGCTACGTCACCTCGATCGCCGCCGAGCCCGAGTCCGACCTCGACTTCACTAACCTGGCTTTCGGCAGCTAGCCGGCTTTCTTCTTCCCGCCGCGGCGCCCGCCCTTGCGGCGCCGCTCTAGCGCACGACGTAGAGGTATGCGGTGCACCACGGCGCGCAATCGCCGCCGGCCACGCCGACCTCCTTGGGCTCCCATCCCGAGATCTGATAGCCGTTCGTGACGATGCGCGTGCCCGGGCGCAGGCGCTCGAACTTGGGCTTGAGTTTCTCGAGGTTCACCGGAAGGAGAAAGAGCGCGAGCACGCTCGCCTGCGAGATGTCGGCCTCGTACATGTCGCCCTGTACGAACTTCGCGCGCTCGGCCACGCCTTCGGCCACGGCGCGGCGGCGCGAGAGCTCGACCAGCTTCTCCTCCCATTCCACGCCAAGCGCGCGCGCCCCGCGCTTCGCTGCCGCGATGATGTTGCGGCCGTCGCCCGAGCCGAGGTCCATCACGAAGTCCTCGGGACCGACCTGCGCCATGTCGAGCATCTTGTCGACCAGCGTGGACGGCGTCGGCACCCAGATCACGTCCTTGCCCGCTTGGCCGACGTACGGCTCGTCGGGCTCCTGGGAGGGCTGGGCGGCCTGGGCGAAGCCCACGATGAGTGCGAATGCGAGCGCGAAAAGTCGAATCATGCTTGCCGGATACCCCGATAAGCCCCTAGCATCAGGTAAGGAGGACACAATGCTCAAGCCCCTTTTTGCAGCAACCGCAGCAGCGCTGTTGAGTTTCAACGTCCAGGCGCAGGCCCCCGCGTCCGGACCCAAGACCCTCAAAGTCCAATCCACCTGGCCCGCGAGCTTGACGATCCAGGACCACTTGCGCGGCCTCGCCGAGCGCGTCGACAAGCTCACCAGCGGCCAGGTGAAGATCGACGTGCTGGCCGCGGGACAGATCGTGCCGCCGTTCGAGGTGCTCGACGCCACGCACAAGAAGGTGATCGACGGCTGGCATGCGATCGCCTACTACTGGGTCGGCAAGAGCCCGACCGCCGCGCTGTTCGCCGCGCCGCCGGGCGGGCCCTTCGGCATGGACCACATGGACTTCATGGGCTGGCTGTATGTGGGCGGCGGCCTCGAGATGTGGCGCGAGTTCTATCAGAAGGAGCTCAAGCTCAACGTCATCGTGTGGCCGGCGCATCCGTCGAGCCCGCAGGCGTTCGGCTGGTTCAAGAAGCCGCTGCGCACCGTGGCCGACCTCAAGGGCCTGAAATGCAG
>JAICPQ010000119.1 GCA_025929745.1 Burkholderiales bacterium
ATCGGGGGGTGGATCGCGCTGGGCGTCGTGGTCGTGCTCGTCATCTGGGCGATCATGATCTACAACGGGCTGGTCGCGCTGCGCAACCGGTACAAGAATGCCTTTTCGCAGATCAACGTGCAGCTCAAGCGCCGCTACGACCTCATCCCGAACCTGGTCGAGAGCGTGAAGGGCTACATGGCGCACGAGCGCAACACGCTCGAGGCCGTGATCCGCGCGCGCGGCGACGCGGTCGGAGCCGCGCAGCGTGCGGCGGCGGCGCCCGGCGAGCCCGGCGCGATGCGCGGCCTCGCGCAGGCGGAAGGCGTGCTCGGCGGCGCGCTCGGCCGCCTGCTCGCGGTGTTCGAGCAGTACCCCGAGCTGCGCGCAAACCAGAACGTGCTCTCGCTGCAGGAAGAGCTCACCAGCACCGAGAACAAGGTCGCCTTCGCCCGGCAGGCTTTCAACGACTCGGTGATGGAATACAACACCAAGCGCGAATCGTTCCCCGACACGATGTTCGCCGGCATGTTCGGTTTTCAGCCGGCGGAGCTCCTGCAGTCCACCGAGTCGGCCGAGGAGCGCAGGGCGCCCAAAGTCTCGCTCACATAGCTTGGATTTTTTTGCCGAGCAGGACGCGGCCCGCCGCAGATCGCGCTGGCTGATCCTCTGGTACGCGGTTGCGGTGCTCGCCGTGGTGGCGAGCTATTGCGCCGTCGCCGGCGCCTTATACGCCCTCCTTGTGCAGCAGGCGCCGCCGGCGCGGCTTTTCCTTGCCGTTGCCGGCACGGTGGCTGCCTTCGTCCTCTCGATCTCCGCCTACCGCATGTGGCAGCTGTCGGGCGGCGGGCCGGCGATCGCCGAGCTCCTCAATGCGCGCTACGTCGAGGCCGGCCGCTGCACGCCGGCCGAGCGGCGCCTTCTCAACGTGGTCGAGGAGATGGCCATCGCTTCGGGCATCTCCGTGCCGGCCGTCTATATCCTCGACTACGACGACGCTATCAACGCGCTCGTCGCCGGGTACTCGCCGAACGAGGCGGTGATCATCGTCACGCAGGGCGCGCTGCAGAAGCTCTCGCGCGACGAGCTACAGGGCGTCATGGGCCACGAGTTCAGCCACATCCTGAACGGCGACATGGCGCTGAACCTGCGGCTGGTCAGCGTCCTCGCCGGCTTGACGTGGTTTGCCGATGCGGCCGAGCGGCTCATCTTCGAAACAGCGTGGAGGAACCGCGGCCTGCCGCGCGAAAAGCGCGGCGACGGTGTGCTGGCGGCGCTCTTCGCGGGCATGGTGGCCTTCATCGGTTTCCCCGCGACTTTCGCCGCCGACGCCATCAAGGGCGCGATCTCGCGCGAGCGCGAGCGCCTCGCCGATGCTGCGGCGGTGCAGTTCACGCGCAACCCGGACGGCGTAGCGGGCGCGCTCGATTCGATTCTCGCACTGCGTGCGCAAACGATGGTGCGCGCGCTCCACGCGGAGCTCTTCTCCCACATGTTCTTCGCCCCGGCCGCTGGCGGGTGGTGGCGCCCGCCCACGCATCCGCCGCTCCTCGAGCGCATTAAATCGGCTCATCCGCGCTTCAAGCGCGACGAATACCGCGAGCGCCGCCATGGCATTCGCCGGGAGGTGGCGGTGATCGACGGCTCGGGCAACGTCGTGAAGAACATGGCGCAAGGGCTTGCATCGGTCGGCCGGCCCGCACCCGAGCACGTCGACTACGCGGCTCGGCTGCTGGCAAGCCTCCCCGCTGATGTGCGCGAGGCGCTGCACGACGCGAACGGAGCGCAGGCGCAGATGCTAGCCCTCGCGCGCGGCGACAAACGAAAGGACATGCTGACGCTTGCGGAGCTCGCGATTCCCGCGCTGAAAGCGCAGCCGCAGAAGCTGCGCGACGCGTTCATCGCCGAGCTTTCTTCGGTCGTCGAAGCCGACCGCCGGGTGACGCTGGGCGAATTCGTGCTCCTGACCTACCTGCGCCAGCGGCTGCGCGAAGGCGCCGGCCAGCCGATTCGCACGCAGTTCCGCCGCATCGAGGAAGTGGCCGCGGACGCGCACATCGTCGTTTCACTACTGGCGCGGAGCAGTCCGGACCCGGGCGCGGCGTTCGCCACAGGCGCCGCGCTGCTGAAGCTCGGCTGGACGAAGCCGGTGGAGCAGCTGGATACAAGGAAGGTCGGTGATGCGCTCGAGCGCCTGCGCCACCTGGCGCCGCTCGCAAAGCCGGCGGTTATCAAGGCCTGCATGGCGGCGGCCAACGCCGACGGGGTGTTCAACACTGCCGAGACCGACCTTGTGCGCATGGTGGCGGCCACGCTCGATTGCCCGGTTCCGCCCGCGCTAGAGCGCGCATGAATTTCTTCGAGCACCAGGCGGCCGCCCGACGCTCGAGCCGCATGATGGTGCTCCTTTTCGTGCTCGCCGTGGCGGCGGTGGTAGCTTCGGTCGATTTCGTGCTCGGGCTGGTTTATCGCATGAGCACGAACGAGCCCGCGCCGCCGTCGTTGTACGCGCTCGGCGCCGCGGCCGCCGCGGCGCTGATCGTTCTTGTGAGCGTGTTCAACATCGCGCGCCTCTCGCAGGGCGGCGTTGCGGTCGCCCGCATGGTCGGCGCGCGGCGCGTGAGTCCGGACACCGCCGACCCGGCCGAGCGCAGGCTGCGCAACGTGGTGGAGGAGATGGCGATCGCTTCCGGGGTGCGTGTGCCGGAGGTATTCGTCATGGACGAGGAGCGCGGCATCAACGCCTTCGCCGCCGGCTGGAACGTTTCGAGCTCCGTTGTCGCCGTGACGCGCGGCGCGCTCGAGACGCTGACGCGCGACGAGCTGCAGGGCGTGATCGCGCACGAGTTCAGCCACATCCTGAATGGAGACATGCCCCTCAACGTGCGCATGCTCGCAGTACTCGCCGGCATCGTGTTTCTCGCCTCTGTCGGCGACTTTCTGATGCGCAGCATGCGCGGCTCGCGCGACACGAAGGGGCTCATCCTGGTCGGGCTTGCGCTCTTCGTGGTCGGCTACGTCGGCCTTTTCTTCGCGCGGCTGATCAAGTCCTCCGTCGCCCGTCAGCGCGAATTCCTCGCCGACGCCTCCAGCGTGCAGTTCACGCGCAACCCGGACGGCATCGCGGGCGCGCTGGACCAGATTCGCGCTTCGACTTCGGGCACGCTCATCGCGAACCGCTACGCGGAGGAGATGTCGCACATGTTCTTCGGCGCGGCCGTGAAGGTGCGCCTCGGCGGTCTCTTCGATACGCATCCGCCGCTGGACGAACGGATCCGTCGCGTGCATCCGCGCTTCGAGCGCGAAGCCTACCGCGCGAAGCGCGACGTCGCGCCAGAGCAGAAGGGGCGTCGCGGCAGCGACCTCTCGGCGGCTTGGGGCCGTACGCTCGAGGAAAGCGTCGCGCTTGTCGGTTCCGTGGATCCCCACAAGGTCGACTTCGCGGCGCGCGTCACCGCCGCGATACCCGAGCGCGTGCTGAAGGACCTGCACGCTCCGCAGACAGCCGGTCCAGTGCTGATTGCGCTTCTTCTCGCCGAACCCGAGCCGGCGCGCGAGCTTCAGCTGCGCAATATTCCTCCCTCGCTTAGCGGGCGGGCGCGCGAGTTGTCCAGCCTTCTGCAAGGATTGGGGGCGCAGTTCCATCTCCCCTTGATTGATCTCGCGCTGCCCGCTCTGAGAAGCGAGACCGAGGCGGCGAAGAGCGAGCTTCTCGCCGCGCTCGAGGCGGTCGTGAATGCCGACCGGCGCATGTCGCTGCACGAGCTCGTCGTGCTGGCGTTCGTCCGCGACCAGCTTCTGCCGCCGGCCAAGCTCCCGGAGACGCGCCGCCTCGCGGAGCTGCTGCCCCAGGCGGCGAGCGTCCTTTCCTTCATGGTGCACGCCGGTACCCGCATCGACGCGACGGGGAGCCGGGAGGCGACGTTGCGCGCGGCGTTGCAGGCCGGCGCGAGCGTGCTTGGAATTACATCGGCGACCATTGCGCCCGGGCTCAATCTCCACGGCATCAACGCGGCGCTCGAGGCGCTGCGCGGACTCGCGCCGATGGAGAAGGCGGTGCTGGTGAAGGCGCTCTTTGCCGCAGTGACCTACGACGGCACGATTCGCTTGGCGGAAGCCGAGCTCATGCGGCTCGTCGGCGCGGTGCTCGACTGCCCGCTGCCGCCGCTATTCGATACGCTTCTGGCCGAGCCGCTCTAGGATCGTCGCGCGCGTCTTTTGCACGGCGCCGGCGAACGGTCCGCCCGCCGCCGCGGCGCGCTCGATGAACGGAAGCGCCTCGGCGTGCCGCCCCTGGTCGGAGATCGTCTGCGCAAGATTGTTCAGTACGACCACCGAGTCCGGATCGTGCTCGGCCGCCTCGCGCAGCACCGCCTCCGCCTTGGCGAGGTCGCCCAGCCCATGGTGCACGTTTGCAAGGCCGATGCGCGCGTTGACGTTCTCCGGCCAGCGCTCGAGCGTCTTTTCGTAGGCGGTCCGCGCCGCACGTGCATTACCGACGCGCTCGAAAGCAGCGAGCGCGTTCAGCCAGCTTTTCTCCTCCGCGGTGACCGGGATGCGGTCCGGTGGCATGGCCACCATTGCCCAGTAGCCGCTTCGCATCCAGACCAGCTCGTGCGTGCCGAACGGCATCACCTCGCGTTCCTGCGTCCCCGAGCGCAGGACCAGCGTGCCGCGCGAGTAGTCGTAGCCGATGGCGACCGCGTAGTGCCAGCCCGCCCACAGGATGCCGAGGTTCTGCAGCACAATCACCGGCGTCCCGGCGGCGATCTCGCGCAGCAAATCCTCGAACTTCGGCGCGAGCGCGTAGGAAACCATGCCATGCCGGCGCGCCGCCGCGAGCATCTCGACCTGGAAGCTGCCCTTGCGCTCCGGGACGTAGACCTGCGGCACCAGCGCCTCCGGCGTCGTCTGCGCGCCGGCGCTGACTAATGCAGTCGCCAGCGCCGCCGGCCCGCACTGGTATTCCTCCTGCGGAAAAAACGGCGTGTGGGCAAGCTCGACCCGTTCCGGCAGGCCCGGCGGCAAGCCACTTTTCCCGAGCTCACTCGTCTGCGGGAAGAGGCTCGCGCAGCCCGCCGCGAGCGCCAAAATGAAAACGCCCGCCATGCGGCGGGCGTATCGTTGCAGACCGGTGCCGATGGCTAGCGGCGGAACCAGATCCACCACACCACCACGCCGATCACGATCAGAAGCAGGATCGCGCCCGAGTCGCCGCCCGCGGGCATGCTGTGGATCTTGTCGGCGAGGGACTGGACTTCCTGGTCGGTCATAGCGGCGACGCGACCCTTCACCGTGGCGGGATCGATGCCGAGAGATTGAAGCTGGCTCGTCACATCCGAGCGGCCGAGGAATTGAAATAGGGTGTCGCGATCCGCCTGCGTGGCTACGGAAGCAGCCTGATCGGTGCCGATCATTCCGGCGTTGGCGAGCTGCATCGGCGACCAAACCATCAGCACCATCAACAAGCGGCAGAGCGTCCTTGCCCAAACTGATTTCATGGAAGAGGTCCTCGGGGGTAAGAAGAAAAGGTGTGAAGAAAGGTGTGTACTCAGTACAGTCTTGACACCGACGATCGGCAACCGTTCCGGTCGTCTGTGAACCAGCGTAGTGCCCGCTTTCAGTGAAGTCAAGAACACGCGGCCCGCATGCAAGAATCGCTACAAATGGTCGACCTTCAGCGACTCGAAGCGGAACTGCGTTCCGCGGTATCGGGCGAAACACGCTTCGATAGCGGCATGCGTGCGGCCTATGCCGCCGACGCGTCGAACTACCGCCAGGTCCCCATCGGGGTCGTGCTGCCACGCAGCGTAAGCGACGTCGTCGAAGCCATGCGTATCTGCGCGGCGCACGGCGTCCCCGTTCTGCCGCGTGGCGGCGCGACGTCGCTCAACGGCCAGTGCGTGAACGTCGCGGTGGTCATTGACTGCTCGAAGTATCTCGATCGCGTGCTTTCCGTCGACCCTGCGGCGCGGCTCGCGCGCGTGGAGCCCGGCGCGATTTGCGACACGCTGCGCGACGCGGCCGAGCTGCACGGCCTCACCTTCGCGCCGGATCCGGCCACGCATTCTCGATGCACCCTCGGCGGCATGATCGGCAACAACTCTTGCGGCCCGCATTCGGTAATGGCAGGCACGACCGTCGACAATATCGAACGCCTCGAGGTGCTCACCTACGATGGTGCGCGCTTTTGGTGCGGGCGCACCTCTGCCGGGGACTTTCGGCGCCTCGCATCGGCGGGCGGCCGGCAGGCCGAGATCTATCACAAGCTCAAAACAATCGCGGACAAATATGCCGATGCGATCCGCGCCGGTTTCCCGAAGATCAAGCGACGCGTCTCCGGCTACAACCTCGATCAGTTGCTGCCGGAGAACGGCTTCAACGTGGCCCGCGCACTCGTTGGCTCCGAAGGCACGTGCGCGTTCACACTTCAGGCCGAGGCGCGCCTCGTGAAGAGCCCGCAGTGCCGGGTACTCGTGGTAATCGGCTTTCCCGATATCGCTGCGGCCGGCGACGCGGTGCCGCAAGTGCTCGCGACCAGCCCGATCGCCTGCGAAGGGCTCGACGAGGCGATCGTCGGCGGGCTGCGCGAACGAAAGCTTCGGCTCGATGACATCACGCTGCTTCCGCCCGGCAAAGGCTGGCTCATGGTCGAGTACGGCGCCGATACCTACGATGAAGCCGTGGCGCGGGCGAGCGCGCTCGGCGGAACGGTCATCACCGACAAGGTGCTCATGACCCGTCTCTGGACAATTCGCGAAACCGGCGCCTCGGCGACGTCCCTCAACCTTGGTGGAAAGGGCGTTGATCCCGTCGTTGGCTGGGAAGACGCTGCGGTGGATCCGTTGCGCCTGGGGGGCTATCTGCGCGAATTCGCGGCGCTCGTACAGCGCTACGGTTACCGTACCTCGCTCTACGGCCATTTCGGCGACGGCTGCATTCATGCACGCATCAACTTCGAATTGCGAAGCGCTTCGGGGCTCGCGCACTGGCGGCGCTTCCTGACCGACGCCGCGCACCTCGTCGTGAAGTACGGCGGCTCGCTTTCGGGGGAGCATGGCGATGGCCAGGCAAAGGGCGAGCTGCTGCCCATCATGTTCTCGCCCGAGCTCATGCAGGCGTTCCGCGAGTTCAAGCAGGCATGGGACCCGCAGAACCGAATGAACCCGGGCAAGCTCATCGACGCGGCGCCGTTCGACGCGAACCTGCGCCTCGGGCCCGATTACAAGCCAGTGACGCTGCAGACGCGCATGGCGTTCCTGAGCCCGGTGGGAGACGGCTTTACGCGCGCCTCGGAGCACTGCATCGGCATGGGCAAGTGCCGCTCGCGCGCGGGCGGCACGATGTGCCCGAGCTACCGTGCGACGCACGAGGAGCGCTACTCCACGCGCGGACGTGCGCGCCTCCTCGCGGAGATGCTGCGCGGCGACGTGATCACGGAAGGATGGGCGAGCGACGAAGTGCGCGAAGCGCTGGACTGGTGTCTCGCGTGCAAGGGTTGCAGGAGCGATTGCCCGACGCATACCGACATGGCGGCTTACAAGGCCGAGTTCATGTCGCATTACTACGAGACGCACCGTCGTCCGCGCCAGGCGTGGTCGATGGGCCGCATCGGCGAGTGGGCGCCGGTCGGCTCGCTCTTCGCGGGTTTCGTGAACACCTTCGCGCGCTCCGCATTCGCGAAGCGCCTGGCCGGCGTCGCGCCGGATCGCAAGCTGCCGCAGTTCGCACCGCGCACATTCCGCGCGCAGTTCAAGCGGAACGGCGCCGGCGATCCGGTCGTGCTCTTCGACGACACGTTCAACAACCACTTCCGCCCGCAAACCGCAGCGGCCGCGCACAAGCTCCTTGCCGAAGCAGGCTGCGCGGTCGAGCTGCCGACGCGCCGCATATGCTGCGGCCGGCCCTATTACGACTACGGCATGCTGGACGCCGCCAAGCGTACGTTGCTTAACGTTTTAAAGGTACTGGAACCGCGCCTCCATCAAGGCGTGCCCGTCGTAGTGCTCGAGCCGGGCTGCCTTTCGGTATTTCGCGACGAGCTGCGGCAGCTTCTTCCGCAAGATGCGCGCGCCGCACGTCTCGCGGCGCAGGCCACGTCGCTTTCCGAGTTGCTGAACCGAAGAGGGTTCAAACCCAAGGCGAGCGGCCGGGCGCTCCTGCACTCGCATTGCCACCAGAAGGCGCTCTGGGGCACG
>JAICPQ010000159.1 GCA_025929745.1 Burkholderiales bacterium
CGACGACCGTCTCGCCCTTCTTCACGTTACAAAGCTCGAACTCCCGGCGGTAAAGCTGGCCGAGCTTCGCCGGATTCAGCTCCTGGTTCATGGGCGAATTATGGCGCGCCAGACCCTTTCCGGAGTGGCCGGCATCTCGAGATCATCTATTTGCAATGCATCAAGGAGCGCGCTGATCACCGCGGCGGGGGCGCCGATCGTGCCGGACTCGCCGCAGCCCTTGGCGCCGAGCGGATTGTGCGTGCAGGGCTGGCTCTCGTCGCATTCGGTCGCGAAAAAAGGGAGGTCGCCGGCTCGCGGCAGCGCGTAATCCATGAAGGTCGCCGACACAAGCTGCCCGTCTTCGTAGGCAGCGCGCTCGGCGAGCGCCTGGCCGATCCCCTGGGCGAGGCCACCGTGCACCTGTCCTTCGACGATCATCGGATTGATCACCGTGCCGACATCGTCCACGGCGCAATAACGGACGATCTCCACCGCGCCGGTCTCGGGGTCGACCTCGACCTCGCAAAGGTGCACGCCGTGCTAGACCGCGAAGTTGGGCGGATCGTAGAACGCCGTCTCATCGAGGCCAGGCTCAAGCACGTCGAGCGGATAGTTGTGGGGTACGTAGGCCGCCCCGGCCACCTGCGCGAAAGTCACGGCCCGGTCGGTCCCGGCAACGCGGAAAACGCCATCCTTGAACTCGATGTCCGCCGCCGCCGCTTCGAGCAGGTGCGCCGCGATGCGCCTGCCTTTCGCGACGATTTTCTCGGACGCGGCGTGTAGCGCCGAGCCGCCGACGGCGATGGAGCGCGATCCGAAAGTCCCCGTACCGACGGGCACGGCAGCCGTGTCGCCTTCCACGATGCTGATTCGCTCCAGCGCAACCCCGAGCCGCGCGGCCAGGATCTGGGCGAACGTCGTGGCGTGCCCCTGGCCGTGATTGTGCGTGCCGAGGTAAGCCGTGACGCTTCCGTCAGGCGCCACCCGCACCGTCGCCGCTTCGTAGAACCCACCGCGCGCGCCCATCATCCCGGCGAGGCGCGACGGCGCGACGCCGGAGGATTCGATGTAGCAGGCGATGCCGATGCCGCGCAGCTTCTTTCCGTTCCGCCTCCGTACGGGAAACCCGGTGTAATCCGAAGCAGCGAGTGCGCGCTCCAGGAGTCGAGAAAAATCGCCGCAGTCGTAAGTCGGACCGATCGGCGTCTTGTAGGGCATCGCCTGCTTCGCGATGAAGTTGCGCCGGCGAATCTCGGCGCGGTCGACGCCGAGCAGGCGCGCTGCCTTGTCCGCAAGGCGCTCGAGCACGTAGCAGGCCTCCGGGCGGCCGGCGCCGCGATAGGCGTCGGTCGGCACCTTGTTGGAGAAGACGCCAGTGACCTCGATATGGATCGCCGGCGTGCGATAGGGTCCGGCGAGGAGCGCGCTGTAGATGGGCCCGGCAATCGCGGCACCAAACGTGGAGACGTAAGCGCCGAGATCGGCGCGCGTGCGCACGCGCAGCCCAAGAAAGCGCCCGTCGCGGTCGAGCGCGAGCTCGGCATGCGTGCGGTGGTCCCTGCCCTGAGTATCCGACACAAACGATTCCTGGCGCGTCGCCACCCACTTCACCGGCCGGCGCAGGCGGCGGGCCGCCCAGACCAGGATCGTCTCTTCCGGGTAGTGCTTGCCCTTGTAGCCAAAGCCGCCGCCCATATCGGACGAGACCACACGCAGGTCGATCTCGCGCAGGCCGAGCTCCGCGCACACGTGGCCGCGGATATGGTGCGGCGTCTGCGTGGAGCAGTAGAGGGTGTCGGGCGTCGCGATGGCGCCACGCGCTTCGATCGCGGCGCCGCACAGCCGGTTGTTCACGAGATCGAGGTCGACGCGATACGCGGCAGCCGCGAACGCCGCGTCGACCGCCGCGGCGTCTCCGCGGCTCAAGCGGAAGCAGGTCTCGTCCTCGATTAGCGGCAGCGGCTCGTAGTCCACCTCAACCGCTTCGGCGGCGTCCTGCGCGAGCTGCGGTGTTTCGGCAAACACCGCCGCGACCGGCTCGCCGACATGGCGCACCCTGTCGCGCGCGAGCGCCCAGCGCGGCGGTTCCACCATACCGGGCAGTTGCCAACCGGCCCGCATCGGGCCGACCTCCATGTCGCGCCCCGAGAAAGCGATTGCGCCGCGCGGAAGCGAAACGTTGGGGACGCGCGCGTGCGGATGCGACGAGCGCACCAGGGCGCAGTAGAGCATTCCCGGAAAGGAAAGATCGTCGATGAACCGGCCGCACCCGGTGAGGAGACGCTGGTCCTCGACGCGCCGGACCGGCTCGCCGATCACCCGTATTCTTCGCGCAGCAGCTCGAGGCGCTCGTAGATCGCGCGGTCGGTCACGATGAAGAGCTCGGCAGCGCGCGAAGTGTGGCTTGCCCACGTCCAGTGCGGGATGGTGAACACGTCGTGCTGCGACCATTCGAAGCTCTGTTCGCCAATCGACGAGCGGCCTTCGCCGGAAACGACGAGGCAGATCGCGTTGTAGGTGGCGCGCCGAGGCTTCGTCGTTCCGTCGACTCTCGAAAAGAAGAGATCGAGCGTCGGCATCACCGAGCCGCCGTTCTTCGTGTAGCGCACCGTGCGGGCGCCGTCGGGACCCGGTGTGGCGGAAGCGACTTTGCGGCGGGTCTCTTCGCCGGGGAAACGGTACTCGGAGGAGCCGGCATCGCTCACCTCCCAGAAGCGTTCGTCCTGTCGCTTGCCCGGCTCGAAGAAGCTCGCGTCGAGCGCGCAGATCGCCGGCATGTTGGCGGCGTCGAACCACACCGTGCGCCGGCCGCCCTGGTTGATGTGCCCGTGCCAGCACATTGGCGGGGTGAGCACGAGGTCGGCTTCCTTCATTTCACAGCGCGTGCCGTTCACGATCGTCACCGCGCCTTCGGCGCGCGTGGAGAACCGAATCGCCGCGGCCGTGTGCCGGTGGGGCACGGCCTTGTCGCCGGGCTGCAGGACGGTGAAAGCGCCGAGCAGGTTCTGAGTGGTGACGGTTGCGCCGTCGAATGCGGGGTGCGCAAGGATGAGCGCGCGCCGTTCCACGTCCTCGATCGCCACCTCCTCGGCCGCGCGCTCGGTGAACGGCTCGATATCGCGCCAGCGCCAGTGCATGGGCGCGTCTTTCGCCCGCGGCGCCATGGGCGTGATGCGCTGATAGCGGTCCCAGAGCGGGTGAATGTTCGAGCGCTCGAGCGCCGAAATGAGTGCTGCGTCGCTCCTCATAGAGTCTCCGTCAAGGCGTCGTAGCGAAAGAGCCATTCGTAGCGCGACGCCACATTGTGCCCTGCCCATTCGCGCTCCACGTACTGTCGCGCCCCGACCGGGTCGGCGAGCGCGCGATCATGGAAGCGTGCGATGTTGTCCGCCGATCCTTCGACGGCCCGGCGCGTGCGCTCCCGCCTCGCCTCCTCGTAGCGCGCGAGCCGCGATGCCACGTCGCCGTCGAGCTCGGTGAGCGCTCGGGCCAGGATCAAACCGTCCTCCATCGCCATGACCGCACCCTGCGCGAGAAACGGCACCATGGAATGGCAGGCGTCGCCGAGCAGCGTCACGCGGCCTACGGTCCAGCGCGGCATCGGCGGGCGCACCATGAGCGCCCACTTGTGCGGCACGGGGATGTTGCGGATCAGCGTCTGTATGTCCTCATGCCAGCCGCGATAGTCGGCGGCGAGCTCCTCGGTCGTGCCCCGTGCGCTCCAAGATTCGATCTGCCAATCGGTGCGCTCGAGCGCGCCGACGAAATTCAGGACCGCCCCACCGCGCAGCGGATAGTGGACCACGTGGCCGCCCGGCCCGACCCAGTTCACGCCCACCCTGCGCTCCATTCGCGCGGGCAGCCGCTCCATTGGAATGATGCCGCGCCAGGCGATGATCCCGCTGAACTGCGGCTTGTCCGCTCCAAAGAGCGTCTGGCGGATGCGCGAGTGGACACCGTCGGCGCCGACGAGCAAGTCGCCCGTCGCGGTTGTTCCATCTTCGAGATCGAGGCGCACCTCGCCATCGGTTTGCGTGAAGCCGACGCATTTGCGCCGAAGGTGGATGGCGTCGGCTTTCAGCCGCCGCACCGCGCGCGCGAGAACGTCGAGGAGGTCGGGACGATAGACCGTGAAGTAAGGGAAACCGTAGCGCTCGATCGAAACCTTGCCCAGATCGAAGAGCTTCCACGTCTCCCCGGTGTTCCACAGGCGGATCTCCTTGCCGGTCGCTTCGCAGGAGAGGGACTTCAACTCCTCGCCGACACCGAGCGCGTAGAGCACCCGGGTGCCGTTTGCGCTCAGCTGCACCCCGGCGCCGACTTCCTTCAGCTCGCTCGCCTGCTCGTAGACCTCGACCTCGTGCCCTTGGCGCAGCGCGGCGAGCGCAGCCGTCAGACCACCGATTCCGGCACCGGCAATCAGCACCCGCACATCGGGGCCCGCACGTTAGCCGCGCTTCACGATGCTGATGAAATCCTCGCCGACGAGCTGCGCCTTCGCCATGCGCTGGTACGCGGCCCGCACTTCGCGGGCGAGGGGCACGTCGATCCCCGCCTGCCGTGCCGCCTCCACGATGAGATCGAGATCCTTCAGCATCAGCGCGCCGGTCGCCATTGGGGCGTAGTCGCGCTTGCGGAGCGGCCCGAGCTTGTACTTCACCAATGGCGATGCCACCACGCTCTCACCCAGCAGATCGAGCGCCGCCGCCCAGCCGATGCCGCCCTTCTGCGCGAGCGCGAGCGTCTCGCCGAGCATGCCGGCGGTCACCGCCACCATGAGATTCACCGCGAGCTTCGCGTAGCGCGCCTCCTCGGCCTCGCCCAGCCAGATCTGCGCACGGCTGTAGGCCGCCAGCGCCGGCCTTGCAACATCGAATGCCGCCTTTGGCCCGGACACGAAGGTCGTCAGCCCGCCGCTCTCCGCAAGGTTGACGCTGCCCGAGATCGGCGAGCGCAGATACGCAATGCCCTGCGCAGCCAGCGTTTCGGCCACTTTGACCGATGCCGCTGGTCCGGCGGTGGTGGTTTCCACCAGGATCGCCGCTTTCGGCATGGCGGTGGCAAGTTTGCCGGCAAGCCCGATCAACGCGGCCTCGGTCGGCATCGAAGTGAACACCAGGCTTGCGCCTTCCATCGCGATTTCGGCGGACGCAGCCGCCTGGATGCCTTTGGCGACGGCCATCTCGAGGCGCTGCGCACTGAGGTCGAAGCCTTTCACCTGCCAGCCGGCCAATGCGAGCCGCGCCGCCATCGGCAGGCCGATCAGGCCCAAACCGATCCAGCCTGCCTGTTTCTCGGGCATGAAACTACTTCAGGGCAGCGATGCCGGCGGCCGCGACCTGCTCGTCCTCGTGGGACTGCACGCCGGAAATTCCGACCGCGCCGACGCAGACGCCTTCGGCCATGATCGGCAGGCCGCCCTGCACCGGCGTCACCTGCGGCATGTTGAGAAGCTCGGGACGCTTGGCGATGCGCTCCTGCCACACGGCAGTCGAGCGCCGCGTCTCGGCCGCGGTACGGCCCTTCGCAATCGCGATGCGCGCGTTGGCGGGGCTCGCCCCGTCCATGCGCGCGAGGTGCAGGAGGTGTCCGCCGTCGTCGAGGATCGCGATGCACACGTTCCAGTTGTTCTTGCGCGCCTCGGCTTCCGCCGCGGCGCTGATCTTGCGGCAGTCCTCCAGCGTCAGCATCGGTCGGTTCTTCATTTCAGGGCCTGTCTGATCTGCTCCAGTGCGCTGGGATCTTCGATGGTGGTGAGGTCGCCGGGGTCGCGGCCCTCGGCGAGTGCCTGGATCGAGCGGCGCAGGGTCTTGCCCGAGCGCGTCTTCGGTAGCAGCGACACGAAATGCACCGCTCGCGGCCGCGCGATCGCGCCGAGTTGCTTGTCGACGGTCTTCATCACCTCGTCCGCGGGCGTCCCAAGCGAAGGGTTCTTAAGCACAGCGAAGGCGAGCGGCATCTGGCCCTTGACCGGATCGGTGACGCCGACCACGGCGCACTCCGCGACGTTCGGATGCATGTTCACCGCTTCTTCGATCTCGCGCGTGCCCAGGCGATGGCCGGCGACGTTGATCACGTCGTCGGTGCGCCCGAGGATGAAGTAATAGCCGTCCTTGTCGCGGATGCCCCAGTCGAACGTCGAATAAATGTTCTTGAAGTCCTTGAAGTAGGTCTGCACGAAGCGCTCGTCGTCGCCCCATACGGTGGACATGCAGCCCGGCGGAAGCGGCGGCGCGATGGTCACCACGCCTTTCTCGCCGTCGGCGACTGGTTTGCCTGTGCCTTCGTGCAGCAGGCGTACGTCGTAGCCATACACCGGGAAGCTGGGCGAGCCCATCTTCAACTTCGTCTTCTCGACCCCGGGAACGGCGGAGAGAAGCGGCCAGCCGGTCTCGGTCTGCCAGTAGTGATCGATCACCGGACGACCGAGCGCTTCCGAGATCCAAACATGCGTAGGTTCGTCGAGGGGCTCGCCAGCCAGGAAGAGGTGTTTGAGGGAAGACAGGTCGTACTTCTTGAGATACGCCGGATCCTGCTTCTTCAGCACGCGGATCGCGGTCGGCGAGGTGAACATCGAGGTCACTTTCCAGTCCTGCACGATCTTCCACCAGATGC
>JAICPQ010000243.1 GCA_025929745.1 Burkholderiales bacterium
CCGACGTCGCGGATGATGTTGGTGAGCTGGAATGCGATACCGAGCTCGCGCGCGTAGTCGAGCGTGCGCGCCTCCCGATAGCCGAAGATGTTCGCGGCGAGCAGCCCCACGACGCCCGCGACCCGGTAGCAGTAACGTTCGAGCCCGGGCCAGTCGAGGTAGCGTGTCTGCGTGAGATCCATCTCCATGCCGTCGATGATCTCGTTCATCCATTGCTGCGAGATGCCGCGCGTTGGGATATGAGGCGCGAGCGCTTTGGTCACCGGATGCTGCGGCTGGCCCGCGAAGAGGTTGGCGACTTCGCTGCGCCACCAGGCGAGCTTCGTCGCGGCGACCTGCGGCTCCTGCGTCTCGTCGACGACGTCGTCGACCTCGCGGCAGAACGCGTAGAGCGCGGTGATCGCGCGCCGCTGCTCCGAGGGAAGGAACAGAAAAGAATAATAGAAGCTGGATCCGCTTGCCGCCGCCTTCTGCTGGCAGTATTGGTCGGGCGTCATCCCGCGGAAATCGGGGTCAGAGCCCGATTTTTCATACTGCGCGCAAGAAGAGGAGCGGCCAGTCGAACGGGCGCAGCCGCGGTCGGCGGCGGAATACATCGTAGCCCGCGCGCTCCATCTTCTCGAGGATCCGCAACCCGCCCTGGATGGTGGCGCGGATCTCAAGGCCGATGCGACCCGGCAAGCGCTGCCCGAGGCCGGCGCCCGACAGCATCAGGGCTCTGGTTCTTTGTGTCTGGAACTGCAAGAGGTGCTCCCAAGCGCGATCGCAAATCTTTTCCGCCAGATGTCGCTCGGTGACGCCGAAGCGTGCCATCTCGTCCTGCGGCAGGTAAACGCGCCGGTCCTTCGCATAGTCGAGCTCGATGTCCTGCCAAAAATTGATGAGCTGGAGCGCCGAGCAGATCGCGTCGGAGTCCTGCAGATCTCGCTCACTCGTTCGTTTGAATAGGTGGAGGAGGAGCCGGCCCACAGGATTTGCCGAGCGCCGGCAATACTCCATCACCTCGGCAAACGAGGCGTAACGCTTCCGGGTCACGTCCTGCGCGAACGCATCGAGCAGGTCAGCGAACAGCTCGACCGGAAGTTCATGTTCCCGAATGATTTTCGCAACCTCGCGCAGAAGCGGTTCGGCCGGCGCGGCGAGCTGGCGCCGATACTCGGCGAGCTTTCTCAGCCGTACGTCGGGCGGATCTTCACCTTCGTCGGCGAAATCGTCCGCGCTCCGGGCGAAACGGTAGATGACTCGGATCGGCTCGCGCAGCCGCGCCGGCACGAGCAGCGAAGCGACCGGGAAGTTCTCGTAATGGCCCACCCCCACGGCTCGCTATAATACGTTGATTCTTTTGCGAAGGTGGCGGAATTGGCAGACGCACCAGACTTAGGATCTGACGCCGCAAGGCATGAGGGTTCGAGTCCCTCCCTTCGCACCAATAGCAAGTGTCGCAGACGCAAGTGTCGCGGACGGACGTGACTCGAGGACAAGTGAACGTAGAAAATCTAGGAACGCTTGAACGCCGGGTGTCGATGGCGCTCGAGGCGGGCGACATTGAGCGGCAGGTCGATGAGCGTTTGAAGAAGCTCGCCAAGAACGCGCGCATGCCGGGTTTCCGTCCCGGCAAGGTGCCACTCAAGCTCATCCAGCAGACGTACGGCTCGCAAGTACGCTCCGAAGTGCTCAGCGATGCCGTGCAGAAGTCGTTTACCGACGTCGTGAAGGAAGCGAAGCTGCGCGTGGCCGGCTATCCGCGGATCGAGCGCAAGACTGACTTCGAGTTCAGCGCGACGTTCGAGATCTATCCGGAAGTGAAAGTCGGCGATCTCGGCGCCGCCACGGTAGAGCGTCCGCAGGTCACGGTCGACGATGCCGCGGTCGACAAAACGATCGAGATCCTGCGCAAGCAGCGCACGCGCTACGAGCCGGCCGAGCGGCCCGCGCGCGACGGCGACCGGCTGACGGTGGACTTTGGCGGCACGATCGACGGCGCCGAATTTCCCGGCGGCAAAGGCGAGAATTTCGTGTTCACCCTCGGCGAAGGAAGAATGCTCCCGGAGTTCGAAAGCGCCGCCCGCGGAATGTCGCCGGGCGAGGCGAAGACCTTCGCGCTGGCTTTTCCCGCGGACTACCATGGCAAGGAAGTTGCTGGGAAGATGGCGAGCTTCGCCATGACCGTGAAAAAGATTGACGAGCCGCGCGTGCCCGAGCTCGACGCGGAGTTCGCGAAGTCGCTCGGCGTAACCGACGGCGATGTGGCGAAGATGCGCGCGGAAGTGCGCGCGAATGTCGAGCGCGAGGTGAAAAAGCGCATCGAGGGCCGCGTGAAGGACCAGGCGCTGCAGGCCCTGCTCGGCGCCACCCCGCTTGAAGTGCCCAAATCGCTCATCGCCATGGAGGCGACTAGCATGGCCGAGCGTGCCGTCGCCGATCTGAAATCGCGCGGCGTCGATCCGCAGCAGGTGCCGCTCAACCAGCAGGCGTTCGAGGAGACCGCGCGCCGGCGCGTCGCGCTGGGACTCGTCATCGCCGAGCTGGCGCGCGCGGAAAGCCTGCAGCCGAAGCCCGCTGAAGTGCGCGCGCTCGTCGAGCAGGAGGCGCAGAGCTACGAGAGTCCCGCCGAGGTAGTAAAATGGTTTTACATGCAGCCGCAGCGTCTTTCCGAGATGGAGGCGCTGGCGCTGGAAGGCAACGTCGTCAAATGGGTTTTGACTAAAGCGAAAGTGCTCGACAAGCCGGTAGCGTTTGACGAGCTCATGGGGGGAGCAAGCTCGTGAACTGGGAAAAAACTGCCTCTGAAGCAAAGGACCTGGGGCTGATCCCCATGGTCATCGAGCAGTCGGGACGCGGCGAGCGCGCCTACGACATCTACTCGAGGCTCCTTAAGGAGCGCGTGGTATTCCTGGTCGGGCCGGTGACCGAGGTCACCGCGAACCTTATCGTGGCGCAACTCCTCTTCCTTGAGTCGGAGAACCCGGACAAGGACATCTTCTTTTACATCAATTCACCGGGCGGCTCGGTGTCGGCGGGGCTCGCGATCTACGACACGATGCAGTTCATAAAGCCCGACGTCTCCACATTGTGCGTAGGGCAGGCGGCTAGCATGGGTGCGCTTCTCCTCGCCGCTGGCGACGCGGGCAAGCGCTTCGCGCTGCCGAACTCGCGCGTCATGATTCACCAGCCCATGGGCGGTTTCCAGGGGCAGGCGACCGACATCGAGATCCACGCCAAGGAAATTCTCTACCTGCGCGAGCGCCTGAACGAGATCCTCTCCCGCCATACCAAGCAGTCGATGGAGGTGATCCGGCGCGATACCGAGCGCGATTTTTTCCTCGGCGCCGAAGACGCGGTAAAGTACGGGCTGGTCGACAAAGTACTCGTGTCGAGGGAGAACACGTAAGTGTCAGAGAAGACCTCGGGGGAGAAGCTTCTTTACTGCTCGTTCTGCGGCAAGAGTCAGCATGAAGTCAGGAAGCTGATCGCCGGGCCGTCGGTATTCATCTGCGACGAGTGCATCGAGCTCTGCAACGACATCATCCGCGAGGAAACC
>JAICPQ010000221.1 GCA_025929745.1 Burkholderiales bacterium
ATGAGCGCGAGCGTCTGGTCGATCTCGTGCGCGTGCGCGAGCATCGGCAGAAGGATCCTCACCTTGCCGTAGTGCGAGGCGCGCAGGATCGCGCGCAGCTGCGTGAGGAACATCTGCGGCTCCGCGAGGCAGAAGCGGATGGCGCGTAGTCCCATCGCCGGGTTCGGCATGGTGTGCGTGCCGTTGCCGCTGCCGTTCAGCGCCTTGTCCGCGCCGAGATCGAGCGTGCGCAGCACCACCGGCCGGCCTTGCATGGCTTTCGCCACCTCGCGATAGGCCTCGAACTGCTCTTCCTCGCCCGGCAGGTCCTTGCGGTTCAGGAACATGAACTCCGTGCGGAAAAGTCCGACGCCCTGCGCGCCGGCTTCGAGCACCTCGGCCATGTCCTGCGGCAGCTCGATGTTCGCGAAGAGCTCGATCGGCGTGCCGTCGACCGTCGCGGCGGGCGTGGACTTCAGCCGCGCGAGGCGCTTGCGCTCGGCCTTGAGCTCGGTCTGGCGCGCGCGGTACTCGGCGAGCACCAGCGGATCGGGATTGACGATGAGGAGGCCGCGCTCGCCGTCGACGATCAGGACCTCGCCTTCGGTGATGGTCTGGTACGCGTGGTGCAAACCGACGATCGCCGGGATACCGAGCGAGCGCGCCACGATCGCGGTGTGCGACGTGACGCCGCCCACGTCGGTGACGAAACCGCCGAAACGGTGGCGCTTGAAGAGGATCATGTCGGCCGGCGAAAGGTCGTGCGCCACGACGATGAGCTTCTCTTCCTCCGAGATCGCCGGCGGCGACAGCGGCTGGCCGCCCATCAGCTGCTTCAGCACCCGCTCGACGGCCTGCTGGACGTCGGCCTTGCGCTCGCGCAGATACGGGTCCTCGATCTCCTCGAAGCGCTCGACCAACCGCTCCATTTGCTGCACGAGCGCCCATTCCGCGTTGGCGCGCCGCTTGCGCATGACCTCGCGGGGCGCCTGCGCGAGCGCGGAGTCATTCAGGATCATGCGATGCAGATCGAGGAACGCTTCGAACTCGGCGGGCGAGCCCGGCGGGATGTGCGCCTTGAGCGCGGCGAGCTCGTCCTGGGCCGCCTTCATCGCGCGGTCGAAGCGCCCGACTTCTGCGTCCACCGCTTCGGGCGCTACCTCGTAGTGCGCCACTTCGAGCCGCGCGGTCGAGACAAGGTGTGCATAGCCCACGGTAATCCCGCTCGAGACCGGGTGCCCGTGCAAGGCGAAGTTCATTCGCCTTCGCCGAAGCGGTTGGCGATGAGATTGGTGAGCGCGGCCAGTGCCTGCTCGGCGTCCGGACCCTCTGCTTCGAGGAGCACCGAGGTGCCCTGGCCCGCCGCCAGCATCATCACGCCCATGATGCTCTTCGCGTTCACGCGTCGGCCGCTGCGCGAAATCCAGATGTCGCTATGGTAGTTGCCGGCAAGGTGCGTGAGCTTGGCTGCGGCGCGCGCATGCAGCCCGAGCTTATTCACGATTTCCGCGCTTACGCTAGGCATCGCAGCAGCGGTCGGTATTCATGTGCACGACGCCTTCCGAGCCGCCGGACATCGCGCGCTGCACTGCCGCAGAAAGCGATCCGTTGCGGCTGGTGAGCACGCGCAGCAGCATCGGCAGCGAAGCACCCGAGACGCCCTCGACGCGCCCGTCCTCGAGCAGGCGCGAAACCACGTTACCCGGCGTGGCGCCGAAGATATCGGTGAGCACCAGCACGCCGTCGCCCGCGTCGAGCGTCTCCAGGAGCTCGCGCGCGCGCAGCACGAGGTCGTCGGGGTCGTCCTGGCGCCACACGCTCAACGTCGCGACCTGCGCCGGCGCTCCGCCGAGGATCTGCGCGGCGCTCGTGAGCAGCGCTTCGCCGATGGACCCATGGGTGACGACCAGGACGCCGATCATTCTTCTCTCTCCAGCGCATCGAGAAACATGCCCGCCACATCAAAGCCGGTCTGGTCCTGGATTTCCCTGAAACCCGTCGGACTGGTGACGTTGACCTCAGTGAGGTAGTCGCCGATCACGTCCAGCCCGACTAGCAGCAAGCCCCTGGCCGCCAGCACCGGCCCCAACGCTTCGCCGATCTCGCGATGGCGCGCGCTGAGCGGCTGCGCGACCCCGCGCGCGCCCGCGGCAAGGTTGCCGCGAGACTCCCCTGGCTTGGGGATCCGTGCGAGGCAGTGCGGCACGAGCTTGCCGCCGATCAGGATCACGCGCTTGTCGCCATCCTTGATCTCGGGAATGAACCGCTGCGCCATGACCGTGCGCGCGCCTCGCTGGCTGATGGTCTCGACGATGACGTTGCGGTTCGGATCGTCGGGCCGAACGCGAAACACATGCTCGCCGCCCATGACGTCGAGGCGCTTAACCACGACGTCGCGCTGCTCGTCGATGAACGCCTGAATGCGCTCAGGCTCGCGCGACACGAGTGTCGGTACGGTGAAGCGCGCGAATTCGCTGATCGCCATCTTTTCGTTGTGGTCGCGGATCGCATCCGGTGCGTTGAACACTCGCGCGCCCTGGCGCACCGCCGCGGAAAGGAGCCAAGTACTCACGATGTATTCGAGATCGAACGGCGGGTCCTTCCGCATGAGCGTCGCGGCGAAACGCTCGAGCGGCCGGAGTTCCGTCTCGTGGCTCCGGTACCAGTCCTCGTCGTCGTCGGCGAGCGAGATGCGCTGCGCCGCCGCGGCGACCCGCCCCTCCCGCCAGTGGAGCGCGTGCTGCTCGCACACCCACACCGCGTAGCCGCGCTTCTGCGCGGCCCGCATCATTGCGACGCTCGTATCCTTGTACGCCTGGAGCGACTCGGGCGCGTCGATGATGAACAGAAACTCCAGGACACGCCTGCCTTACTTGCTCTGGCCCACCATGAACTCCACCGCGGCGCCTGCCTCAGCCTCGGTAAGCGCCGGGTTACCCGCGCGCGGAGGCATTGCGCCCTTGCCTTTCAGCACTGATTGGACAAGGGTCGCGATGCCCTGCTTGATGCGCGGCGCCCAGGCTTCCTTGTCGCCCAAACGCGGCGAGCCGGCAACCGATTGTTGGTGGCAGGCGAAGCAGACCTTGTCGTAGACGGCCTTGCCGTCGACCGGGCCGGCCTGCGCCGCCGGCTTGGCGGCCGCCGTTTGCGCCGGGGCGGGCGCTCCTTCGCGCGGCCCGAATTCCACCCGGGCGACAGGCTTGATGCGCTCGGCTACGGCTTCGGGTGCCATGGCTCTGGGATCCGGGCCTGCCACGGTTAGCACTAGCTGCACGAGCAGGAGGATGCCGATGACCGGAACCAGGAACGCAAGCAGGATGACCACGACCAACTGCCTGGGAGTTTTGATGAACGATTCGTGCTGGTGCGCGTCCACAAGGTTCTTATCGGCGTGATTTTGTAAGGGGCCGATTCTAGCTTGAAAGAAAGCTAACGCGTGGACTCGGAAAGGAAAACGGGCTATCCTGCGCGTCCTTTCCAGCGCCCGTAGCTCAGCGGATCAGAGTATTGGCCTCCGAAGCCAAGGGTCGTGGGTTCGAATCCCGCCGGGCGCGCCAGTTCATTGCACGGCGCGCAGAATGAATTCGGTGAGGCGCCGCCGTAGCGCGGGGTCGCCCACCGATTGGATATGACCCGCCTCCGGCACCAGCCACAATTCTCTCGGTTCCGTCGCGGCGTCATAGAGCCGCTTCGAATGATGGATGGGCACGATCCCGTCACGCTCGCCGTGGATAAGGAGGAGCGGCAGGGGGCTCACCGCGCGCACCGAGGCAAGCGGCGCATAATCGTTGTCCACCGTCAGCGCCGGCAGCCACTGAAACGGCCAGGTGAGGAAGAAGCCCGCCAGCTTTTCCTTCACGATGGCACGATAATCCGCGAACGTGCTGTCGGCGATCACCGCGCGCAGCGCGCCCCGCTGCTTCCCGCGCGCGGCGTAGTGGATCGCCAGCGCGCCGCCCAAGCTCTGGCCGAAGAGCACGATGCGCCGCCGGTCGACGTCGGGCCGCTCGAGCAGCGCCTCGAGCGCCGCGTCGATGTCGAGCTGCACGCCGGCAAGCGAAGGCGTGCCGCCAGACCCCCCATAGCCGCGGTAGTCGAGCGCGAGTACGTTGAAGCCCTCGCCCGGCATCCAGGCGACGTTGAAGAAATGCGTGCTGATGTTTTCGGCGTTGCCGTGAAGGAATAGTACCGTCGCCTGCGGTGTGCCGCGCGCCGGAAGGAACCATGTAAGAAGGTCAACGCCGTCGGCGGCGCGCAGCTTGACGGTCTCGTAACGCAGACCTGCGCGCTCCGGCGTTTGAATCAGCGCACGCTCGGGCTGGAAGAAGGTTTGCGTACAGCCCGAAACCAAAAAAATCACAGAAAGCCGAAATAGCGCGGACGCAACACGAAGACGGCGGATAGGCACCAACTTATCGTACGCGCCTTGAC
>JAICPQ010000284.1 GCA_025929745.1 Burkholderiales bacterium
AGGCGCCGATCTGCGCCTCGGAGATCCTCGCCGGAAGATGGAGTTTCAAGGATCTGCTCGAGACCGGTGTAGCGGGAATCGTGATGTTCGACCTCGCCTGGTGCGGTGGCATCAGCGAAGCGCGACGCATCGCCACGCTCGCTGACGCGTGGCAGTTGCCGGTCGCGCCGCACGACTGCACCGGTCCGGTGGTCTATGCGGCCTCGGTGCACTTCTCCATTCACGCGCCGAACGCGCTCGTTCAGGAATCCGTGCGCGCTTTCTACACCGGTTGGTACAACGAGCTCGTCACGCATGTGCCGCGACCGGTCCGCGGGTTCTTCGAGACGCCGCCCGGCCCCGGTCTGGGCTGCGAGCTGCTGCCCGAGCTCTGGAGGAGGAAGGACGCGGTGGCGCGGATCAGTCCAGCCTGATCGCGACTCCCTCCAGATCTCGAGATGCGGCCGGGTAGCGCTTGAACACGAGCGGATCGTGCCCCGGCACGATGTGCGCCGGCGACTCGGCGAGCGAAGTGAGCTTGCGATAGCCCTCGACCATGTCGGCGACCGACCAGACGATCGGGAACGGCCGGGTCTGCTCCAGGTTGGCGTAGAAATGGCTCGCATCCGAGGCGAGCACGAGCCATCCGCTGCGCGTCCTCACGCGCACCGCCTGCAGTCCCATGGTATGGCCGCCGATGAGATGGACCGATATCCCGGGCGCAATCTCGGCGTCGCCATCCTGGAAGCGCACGCGATTCTCGTAAACACGGCGCACCATGCCCACGACGTCCTCGACTTCGTATGCGCCGCGAAAGCACTCGTGCCCCATATAGCGGCCCGTCGCGTAGCGCATCTCCAGGTCCTGCAAGTGCAGCGTTGCGGCGGGGAAGAGGTCGAAATTGCCGACGTGGTCGTAATGCAGATGCGTAATGACCACGTCCTTGACCGACGCTGCGTCGGTTCCCAGGAGGCGGAGACCCTCGGTCGGGCAGCGGATGTGATCGCGTCCGCGCTTCTTCGCCATCGCCGCGGAAAAACCGGTGTCCACGACGATCTCGCGCCCGCCGCCGCGGATCAGCCACACGAAGTAGTCGAGCGGCATCGGCCCGTCGTGCGGATCGCCGCCTATGAAATTCTCCGACGCGCGCCGGGCGTGGTGCGCGTACTTGATTGCGTAGACCTCGTAGCTCATTGGACCGTGATTCGAGCGAACTTCCGCTTGCCGACCTGCGCTATGACCGTGCGGCCAGCGGGAATCTTGAGCGCCTTGTCCGAGACGCGCTCGCCGTCGAGCTTGACGCCGCCCTGCTCGATCATGCGCTGCGCCTCCGATGTGCTCGGCGTGAGGTTCGCCAGCTTGAGCAGCTGCACGATCGCGATGCCGCCGACTGGAGCGCTCAGGCGCAACTCGGGCATTTCGCTCGGCATCTCGCCTTCGCGGAAGCGGCTTTCGAAATCCTCTTCGGCGCGCGTTGCGGCCTCGCGGGAGTGGAAGCGCGCGACGATCTCTTTCGCGAAGCGCGCCTTCACTTCCCGCGGGTGGTCCTTCTTCCACTGCGCGATCGTCGCGGGCGGCTCGAAGGAGAGCAGCTCGACGTAACGCCACATGAGGTCGTCGGAAATGGACATCAGCTTGCCGAAAATCTCCTGGGGCGCTTCCGCAATGCCGACGTAGTTACCCAGCGACTTCGACATCTTCTCCTTGCCGTCCAGCCCCTCGAGAAGCGGCATGGTGAGGATGCACTGCGGTTCCTGGCCGTATTGCTTCTGCAGCTCGCGCCCCACCAGCAGGTTGAACTTCTGGTCGGTGCCGCCGAGCTCGACGTCGGCCTTCATCGCGACCGAGTCGTAGCCTTGCATCAACGGGTACAGAAGCTCATGCAACGCGATCGGCTTCTCGGTCGCGAAGCGCTTGGAGAAATCGTCGCGCTCGAGAAGCTGCGAGACGGTGTACTTGGCGGCGAGGCGAATGATGCCCTCGGCGCCCAGCTTGTCGGACCACTGCGAGTTGTAGAGAACCTCGGTCTTGCCGGGGTCCAGAATCTTGAAAACCTGTTCCTGATAAGTTTTTGCATTCCGCTCGATCTCTTCGCGCGTGAGGGGCGGACGTGTCTGGTTCTTGCCCGTGGGGTCGCCGATCATCCCGGTGAAATCGCCGATCAAGAACTGAACCTGATGGCCCAGCTGCTGAAAATCGCGCAACTTGTTGATTACGACGGTATGGCCGAGGTGCAGGTCGGGCGCGGTCGGATCGAGGCCGAGCTTCACGCGAAGCTTGCGCCGGCTGGCGAGCTTTTCCGCCAGCTCCTCTTCCACGATCAGCTCGACCGCCCCCCGACGGATAGTCTGAATGGCCTCCTCGATCGAACACATATTGATTTGCCGGTGGGGTCTTCTTTGCTAGACTGGCGCAGGCTTCTGAAAGATCAAGGGATTCTAGCCGATTCATGGGGACGTTCGGCCGACTGGGCGGTCTAGCCGCGATTGTGCTTCTCGCCGCGAGCGGCGTAGTCGCGTTCGCCACCATTGCACCGTCCACGCA
>JAICPQ010000290.1 GCA_025929745.1 Burkholderiales bacterium
GAAGCTCATCACGGCAAGCGAATTGCTACGCCTTCCGCATGGCCGCCCCGCCCGCGTATCCGGACTCGACACCTGCCGGCAACGTCCGGATACGGCAAGCGGCGTGGTATTTGTCACGCTCGAGGACGAGACCGGCTGCATGAATATCGTGGTTTGGAAAAACCTGGTCGATGGCCAGCGCGCCGAGCTTCTACATTCCCGCCTGATGGGCGTCGAAGGCGTGGTCGAGCGCGATGGCGAAGTTGTGCATCTTGTCGCACGGCGCCTTGCGGACTACAGCGCACTGCTCGGGCCGCTCGCTGTCGCGTCGCGCGATTTCCACTAAGATGGCTGCATTGGCTGAGATCCTCAGACTTCTAAGCAGCACTCGCACGCGGCGCCCCGCACGCGTCTCGCCGTTCCTCGATGCGCTCTTCGCGCGGCTTGCACGCTGCGCGAAGGATGAGGCCGAGCCGACCGAGGAGCGCATCTGGGATGTCTGGATGCACCATCCGCATGCCGCCGCCGCGCACGAGCTCGACCTCGCCACCGGCGACATCGCCGCGCGCCGCTACGACATCGCCGAGACGCGCCTCACCCGGCTTCTGCGCCGCGCGCCCGATTTCGCCGAGGCCTGGCACAAGCGCGCCGCGCTCTACTACATGCTCGGCCGCGACGCCGAATGCCTGCACGACATCGCTCGAACGCTCGAGCTCGAGCCGCGTCACTTCGGCGCCATGCTGCACTTCGCGGAGATCCGACGCTCGGCGCGCGCCGCCGCCGAAGCGAGCTTTGCGCTCGTCGTCGCGCGCGCGATCCATCCGCATCTCACAATCCCTGACTAGCGCCCGGGACCGGCCCACTATAATTCCGCCATGAGCGCGGACGATTACAAGGTTCTCGTGGCCAAGGACATCGCCGATCTCATCCCCGTCTTCATGAAAAACCGGCACAAGGAGCTTGAAGCGTTGCGCGTCGCGCTCGCCGCGGCGGACTTCGAGCAGCTGCGCCAGCTCGGCCACCGCATGAAGGGCGTGGGCAACTCCTATGGCTTCAACCACGTCTCGACCCTCGGCAAGTCCATCGAGGACGGCGCAAAGAGCGGCGACCGCGCCGCGCTCGCCGCCACGATCACCGAGTACGACGACTATCTTTCCAAGGTCCAGATCGCGTACGAGTGATGCGTAGCTGATGCGCATCCTGCTCATCGACGACGACGAGGATCTGCGCAACCTGCTGTCGCGCTACATCCGCGGGCAGTGGCCGGATGCGCAGATCGACGGCTACGATCCGCTCGAGCGCTCGCTGCCCGACGAAAGCTTCCCGCTCGGTTCGTACGACGTGCTCGTGCTCGACTACATGCTAGGGCGCGGCGACGGCCTGGAGTGGCTGAAGGTACTCAAGCAGCGCGCCGACTGCCCGAAGGTTCTCTTCCTCACGGGCGCCGGCAACGAAATCATCGCGGTGCGGGCGATGAAGGCCGGCGCGGACGACTACCAGCGCAAGCAGGAGCTGACGCGCGACCGGCTGATCTCGTCTATCCGTGAGCTCACCGCCACCGAGGTCGAGCGCACCGTGTCGCCCGAGCTGGCGGCGCGCATGGCGGGCCATTCGCTCGGCGCCAAAGTCCACATTCCCGGAATCAAGGTGCTGCACCTCATCGGAGAGGGCGGAACCGCGCGCGTCTACCTCGCCTCACGAGAGGACGATGACGAACCTCTCGTCGTGAAGATCCTGCGGCAGGAGATCGTGCTCAACAAGAAGGCGCTGGAGCGCTTCATGGAGGAATACAGCATGGTCGAGCGCCTCCAGAGCCGGCACGTAGCGCGCATCATCGGCCATGGCGCCCACCAGAACAACGTGTACCTGGTCATGGAGTTCTTCGAGGGCGGAGATCTCAGCAAGCGCCTCGCCGGGAAACCGGTGCCGCCGCCCGAGGCCCTGAAGCTCTTCCGGGAGCTCATGTTCGCGCTCGGCGACATCCACGAAAAGGGCATCCTGCATCGCGACCTGAAGCCTCAGAACCTGATGTTCCGGCGCGACGGCAGCCTGGCCATCGTCGACTTCGGCATCGCGAAGGACATTTCGGCGGCCGACCGCACCGGCGCCGGCGAGGTGCTCGGCACGCCGCGCTACATGAGCCCGGAACAGGTGCAGGGGCGGGCGCTCGATCTGCGCACCGATATCTATAGCGCCGGTGTACTGCTCTATCAAATGCTGACCGGAAGGCACCTCTTCGACGGCGAGACCGCGATGGAGGTCGCGATGCACCACCTCAACACCCAGCCGGGGCCCTTGCCTGAGGACCTGGCGCTCTATCAACGCCTGATCGACAAGCTGATCGAAAAAGACCGGGACGCGCGCTTCC
>JAICPQ010000277.1 GCA_025929745.1 Burkholderiales bacterium
GGCCGCAGCTTTGAGATCGAGCTGAACGACACACCCACCGCCAGAGCGCTGCTCGAGGCGACGCCGTTCGAATCGCACGCGCAGACCTGGGGTGAGGAGGTCTACTTCTCCGCGCCCGTGAGCGCCAAGGTGGAGCCCGACGCAAGGCAGGTGGTGGAGCCCGGCACCGTGTGCTTCTGGTGCGAAGGCGACGCGCTCGCCCTGCCCTACGGCCGCACGCCGATCTCGACCGACGAGGGCCCGAAGCTCGCGAGCCGCTGCAACGTGGTCGGCGCGCTCGTCGGCGATCCGAAGGCGCTCGCGCGCATCAGGTCGGGCGAGAAGCTGACCGTGAGCCGCGCCTGATGGAACGCAAGCGCGTAAATTCTTCAAAGGTGCGCTCGGTGGGCTACGACGAAAAGACGCGCACGCTCGAAGTCGAGATGTCCAACGGCCAGGTTTTCCAATACAGCGGCGTCTATCCCGAGGTTTATCGGCGCTTCATGGCCGCGCCGAACCCGACCTCCTTCTTCGACGACAAGATCGCCGAGGAATACAGCGCGAAGCGCGTCTGACGGCGGTAAACTAGCAGCAAGAAAAGAAGGGAGGCAGCGGCGATGCGGCGGGTCATCGGTTCGATGTTGTTGGCTGCGTGCGCCCTGGCGCAAGCGGCGCCGCAGCGCGGCCTGCATGCGGAACCCATTGTCTTCGCCTTCGACAGCTTGCACGGCATCGCCGCGTGGCTACGCAGCAACGGACGCGAGGGCTATGTCGGCGCCGATGTCGCCGACGCCATGGGAATCGCACGCGGGGAGGACGAGCAGGTCCTGCCGGCGTGGCAGCGCGGCTTTCGCTCGCACGAAGTGCTGCGCATTGCGCAGATCCTCACCGACGAGAGCAAGGACTTCATCCTTTTCATGGTGCAACAGCCCGACGACCAGGTTTACTTCTACCTTTCGACGCCGCTCGGCGGGCTGCACAAGGCCTTCGTCTCCATCCCGAGCAAGAACCTGGTGCTGCCGCTCGAGCGAGCCGAGGCGGAACTGCGTTTCCGCGAAGAGGTCCTTTACTGGAAGGACCGGAGCGAATCCCGCTAATGGAAGCCGAGCGCATCAACCAGATCGCCTCCCGGCTCAACGACCTGCAGGCGAGGTCGGCCGAGCTGCGGAGGTATCTTTGACCTCGAAGGCAAGCAAAGAAGGCTGTCCGAAGTCGAAGCGCTCCTGAGCGACGCGAAGGTCTGGAGCGATCCGCAGCGCGCCCAGGAGCTCGGCAAGGAAAAGAAAGCGCTCGAAGGCGTGGTGGGCACGCTGACGCGCGTAACCGGCGGGCTCGCCGACGCTCGGGAGCTTTTCGACCTCGCGCGCGCGGAGAGCGATGAGGACACGCTGCAGGGCGTTTCTTCCGATACCGAGAAGCTGGAGAAGGAAGTCGCCGCGCTCGAGTTCCGGCGCATGTTCTCCAACCCGCTCGACCCGAACCCCTGCTTCATGGACATCCAGGCGGGCTCGGGTGGCACCGAAGCGCAGGACTGGGCGGCGATGCTTGAGCGCATGTACCTCAAGTTCTGCGACCGGCGCGGCTTCGCCGCCGAAGTGCTTGAGCACACGCCCGGCGAGGTGGCCGGCATCAAGAGCGCGACCATCAAGGTGAGCGGCGATTACGCCTACGGCACCTTGCGCACTGAAGTCGGCGTCCATCGCCTGGTGCGCAAGAGTCCCTTCGACGCGAACGCGCGTCGGCATACTTCGTTCGCCAGCGTGTTCATCTACCCGGAGGTGGACGAATCGATCGAGGTCGAGATCAATCCCGCCGACCTGCGCGTCGATACTTACCGCGCTTCGGGCGCCGGCGGCCAGCATGTCAACCGCACCGACAGCGCGGTTCGCATCACACACCTCCCAACGAACATCGTCGTGCAGTGCCAGAACGACCGCTCGCAGCACCGCAACCGCGCCGAAGCGATGGCAATGCTGAAAGCAAAGCTCTACGAGCTCGAGATGAGAAAGCGCCTCGCGGAGAAGCAGAAGCTCGAGGACGCGAAGACCGACATCGGCTGGGGCCACCAGATCCGCTCGTACGTGCTCGACCAGTCGCGCATCAAGGACCTGCGCACCGGCGTGGAAAAAGGCGCTACCCAGGCGGTGCTGGACGGCGACCTGGATGATTTCATCGAGGCGAGCCTGAAGCAGGGGGTTTAATGGAGCCGGAAGAAAACAAGCTCGTCGAAGAGCGCCGTGAGAAGCTGAAGGCGCTGCGCGGCGGTGGTGTGGCGTTCCCGAACGACTTCCGGCGCAAGGACCTCGCCGCCGATCTCGGGAAACACCACGCCGGAAAAAGCAAAGAGCAACTAGAAAAGGAGAAGCCGCAGGCGATTGTGGCGGGCCGCATGATGCTGAAGCGCGTCATGGGCAAGGCGAGCTTCGCGACGTTGCAGGACGGCACCGGCCGCATCCAGGCCTACATCACGCAGGACGTTGCGGGGTACGAGGAGTTCAAGCACTGGGATCTCGGCGACATCGTCGGCGTGGAAGGGCACCTCTTCAAGACGATGAAGGGCGAGCTCACCGTGCACGCGAGCTCGATCCGCCTCCTCGTGAAGGCGCTGCGGCCGCTGCCCGAGAAATTCCACGGCCTCGCCGACCACGAGCAGCGTTACCGCCAGCGTTATCTCGACCTGATCGCCAACGAGGACACCCGGCTCAGGTTCGTGCAGCGCTCGCGCGTGATCCAGCGCATCCGCGAATTCTTCCTGGCGCGGCGCTTTCTCGAGGTCGAGACGCCGA
>JAICPQ010000133.1 GCA_025929745.1 Burkholderiales bacterium
AGTTGCCCTGCCCGTCGATCAGCGTGTAGCGCATGGAGAAGTCCTGCGCCATGCGCACCAGCGCTTCATAGGTGGCGGCGTCGCCGTGCGGGTGATACTTGCCGAGCACGTCGCCGACGATGCGCGCGCACTTCACGTAAGGCCGGTTCCAGACGTGGTTCGCCTCGTTCATCGCATAGAGAACGCGCCGGTGGACCGGTTTCAAGCCGTCGCGCACATCCGGAAGCGCGCGTCCGACGATCACGCTCATCGCGTAATCGAGGTAGGACCGCCGCATCTCCTCTTCGAGCGAGATCGGCAGCGTTTCTTTGGCGAATTGCTCCATCGGGAAGGGCTGCAATTTTATCATGCAAGCATCGGTTTTCCCTCTAAAAAACGCTTGTCCGAGGCCATCGCGGTGTGCTTAAATCCAGCGCGCGTCCTCGCCGAAAAAAGAGGGAGGAAATGAACGCTCGAAAGCTCGTTCTCATCACCGCTGCGCTCGCTTTCCTCGGCGCCTGCGCCACCGAACCCGAGAAACCCGCGCCGAAACCGATCGCCGCTCCTCCGCCGCCGCCACCGCCGCCGCCGCCCGAGCTCAAGCCCGCGCCTCCGCCGCCGCCGATCACGAAGGTCGAACCGAAGCCGGAGGCGAAGCCTGAGCCGAAGCCCCAGCCGAAGAAGCCCGCAGTCGCGAACCTCGCGTCGACAGAGCTCTTCGAATTCAACAAAGCCGTGCTCACCCGGGATGCACGAAGGAAGCTCGACACGGAAGTGATCGCCAAGCTGCGCGAGGTGCGCTACGTCATCGTCCAGGGGCACGCCGATCGCCTCGGCTCCAATGAGTACAACCAGCGCCTGTCCCAGAAGCGCGCCGACGCAACGCGCGCCTATCTCGTATCGAAGGGTATGGACGCGTCCAAGATCGAGGCGGTCGGATTCGGCGAGACCCTGCCGGTGAAGTCCTGCGCCGAGCAGAAGGACCGCAAGGCGCTCATTGAGTGCCTCGGCCCGAACCGCCGGGTCCTGGTCGAGGTTCAGGGCACGCCAAGATAGAAGGAAAGCTTCTCCTCAACGCCCGCTGGGTCGTGCCGGTGGAACCTGCCGGCGCGGTCCTCGAGCACCACGCCGTCGCCGTGCGCGGCGGCGCGATCGAAGCTCTCCTGCCGATCGAGGCGGCGCTCGCGAGTTTTCCCGCGCGTTTCGCTGACTACGAGCGCGTCGAGCTCCCGGAGCACGTCCTCGTGCCGGGATTCGTCAATGCGCACACCCACGCCGCCATGGTGCTCATGCGCGGGATGTCCGACGACCTCGCGCTCATGCGATGGCTCGAAGACCACGTCTGGCCGGCCGAGGGAAAACATGTCTCGCCGCGCTTCGTGCGCGATGGCACGGCGCTCGCCTGCGCCGAGATGCTGCGCGGTGGCATCACGTGCTTCAACGACATGTATTACTTCCCCGAGGCGGCGCTCGAGGCGGCGCTCGAAGCCGGCATGCGCGCTTCGCTCGGGTTGATCGTGATCGAGTTTCCGACCGCGTACGCGTCCGACCCGGCCGACTACCTTCGCAAGGGCGTCGCGCTGCGCGACCGCTACGGCGAGCACCCGCTGGTTTCGTTCTGCTTCGCGCCGCACGCGCCGTATACCGTCTCGGACGCGACCTTCCGTCAGGTGGCGACGCTCGCCGCCGAGCTCGACGTGCCGGTGCACGTGCACGTGCACGAGACCGAGCATGAGATCGAGCGCTCGCTCGCCGAGCACGGCGTGCGTCCGCTCGAGCGGCTGCGCCGCCTGGGCCTGATCGAGCCAGGACTGATCGCGGTGCACTCGGTGCACCTCGATGAGAGCGAGATCGAGCTCCTCGCGCGCCATGGCGCCTCGGTGGCCCACTGCCCGTCCTCCAACCTCAAGCTCGCGAGCGGCTTCGCGCCGGTGGAGGCTCTGCGCAAGGCCGGCGTGAACCTCTGCCTGGGCACCGACGGCGCGGCGAGCAACAACCGGCTCGACCTCCACAATGAGATGCGCACGGCGGCGCTGCTCGCCAAGGCCGTCGCGCGTGATGCGCAGGCGCTGCCCGCGCATGCCGCGCTCCACGCAGCGACGCTCGGCGGCGCGCGCGCGCTCGGCCTCTCGACGCGCATCGGGTCGATCGAACCCGGGAAGCGCGCGGACCTCACCGCGGTTGCCTTGCGCGGGGCGGAGCTCTCGCCGTGCTACGACCCGGTTTCGCATCTTGTTTACGCCGCCGGCCGCGAACATGTCACGCACGTGTGGGTGGACGGCGCGTTGCGCGTGCGCGACGGAACGCTGCAAAACGCCCCGCCCGGCTTGGAAAGGGCCTCGGGGATGTGGCAAAATTTGCTCGCTGCTCACGCAGATTCCTGACGCAAAAAGTTTTTCCAACAACCGCCAACCGCGGGGGGAACAAAGATGAAAAAAGTGTGGATGCTCTTCATAGCGGCCGCCTTGGCTGCCGGCTGCGCCACCGAACCTCCGAAGCCCGAGCCCAAGCCCGCACCCCCGCCCGCGCCCGCGCCGCCGCCACCGCCACCGGTGAAGCCGGCGCCGCCGCCGGAGCCCAAGCCCGCGCCGGAGCAGCCGAAGCCCAAGCCCGAGCCGGAGAAGCCCAAACCGGTGGCCGAGAAAGTGACCTTCGCGGCCGATGTGCTGTTCGAGTTCGATAAGGCGGTGGTCAGGCCCGAAGGCCGCTCGAAGCTCGACGACCTCTCGAACAAGGTGCGCGGCATCAACCTTGAGGTCATCATCGCGATCGGTCATGCGGACACGATCGGCTCCGACGCTTACAACCAGCGTCTTTCGGTTCGCCGCGCGGAATCGATCAAGGCCTATCTCGTGTCCAGGGACGTGCCGGCGAACCGCATCTACACCGAGGGCAAGGGCGAGAAGCAGCCGGTCACCGGTGGCCGATGCAAGAACCTCGGCAAGGAGGCCCGCTCGAACAAGAAGATGATCGACTGCCTGCAGGCCGACCGCCGAGTGGAAATCGAAGTCATCGGCACGCGGAGGCAGTAGCGCAAGCGCACGTTCGCCCGAACACGAAACCCCGCTTCGGCGGGGTTTTTGTTTTAATAGTCCCTTGAACGTCGACCAGGCCGAGCTCGAAAAATTTTCCAGCCTCGCCCACCGCTGGTGGGACCCCGCGGGGGAATTCCGGCCGCTGCATGAAATCAATCCGCTGCGCCTGGAATGGATCGCGCGCCACGCGAGCCTGGAGGGTGCGCGCGTGCTCGATGTCGGCTGCGGCGGCGGCATCCTGGCCGAGGCCATGGCACGGCGCGGCGCGCAAGTCGCCGGCATCGATCTTTCCGAAAAGGCGCTGCGCGTCGCGGAACTCCATCTTCACGAGAGCGGCCTCTCGGTGCGTTACGAGAAGGCTGCGGTCGAGGATGTCAGCGGCGAATTCGACGTGGTGACGTGCATGGAGCTTCTCGAGCACGTTCCGCAACCGGCGAGCATGGTGAGCGCCTGCGCGCGCCTCGTGCGGCCCGGCGGGCGGGTCTTCTTTTCCACCATCAACCGCAATCCGAAGGCCTATCTCTTCGCCGTCGTGGGCGCCGAATACGTGCTCGGTCTCCTTCCCAAAGGGACGCACGACTACCAGCGCTTCATCAAGCCCTCGGAGCTTTCGCGCTGGATGCGGGCGGCGGGACTGCGCACCGAGGAGCTGATCGGCATGACGTACAACCCCGTCACGCGACGCTACCGCCTCGGCGCCGACTGCGACGTGAACTATCTCGTGTGCTGCTCCCGCGATGAATAGCGGCGCGGTGCTCTTCGACTTCGACGGCACGCTCGCCGATACCGCGCCGGACCTTGCCGCCGCGGTGAACCGCATGCTGGTCGAGCAAGGTTACGAGCCACTGCCGCTCGAGCGGCTGCGACCTTTCGCCTCGGCGGGCGCGCGCGGGCTGCTGCACGCGGCGTTCGGTCTCAAGCCCGACGACGCCGAATATAAGGCGATGCGCGAGGAGTTTCTTGACCTCTACGCAGAGACCTGCTGCCGCGAGACCCGGCTCTTCCCGGGCGTGGCGGAGCTCCTCGAAGAACTCGGCAAGCGCGGATTGCGCTGGGGTGTGGTGACGAACAAGTCGACGCGCTTCACTGAGGAGATCCTCGCGCACCTCGAGCTCAAGCCCGATTGCGTCGCGTGCGGCGACACCACGCCGCATCTCAAGCCCCATCCGGCGTCGCTCCTGCACGCTGCCGAGCAGCTCGGGCTCGCCCCGGCGGCCTGCGCCTACCTCGGCGACGACCTGCGCGACATGAAGGCCGCGCGCGCGGCCGGCATGCGTCCGATCGCGGTCGAATGGGGCTATCACCATCCGGATAACGGCGGCCCGGGCACCTGGGAAGCCGATGCCGTCATCGCACATCCCATGGACCTCGTGCGCCATCTATGAAAGCTGTCGACCACAACTTCGCCGAGGTCGAGCTTCCCAAGCCTTCGCCCAGCGGCCACGACCTCCTCGTCCGCGTCACCGCAGTCTCGGTGAATCCGGTGGACTACAAGCAGCGCAAGCAGGCGACCGGCTCGCGCATCCTCGGCTGGGACGCCGCCGGTACGGTGGAAGCGGTCGGCGACGAAGTCACGCTCTTTCAGCCCGGAGACCAGGTGTACTACGCCGGCGACGTCACACGCCCGGGCTGCAACAGCGAGTTCCATCTCGTCGACGAGCGCATCGTCGGCCGCAAGCCGAGCTCCCTTGGCTTCGCCGAGGCCGCCGCGCTGCCGCTCACCTCGATCACCGCCTGGGAGGCGTTCTTCGACCGCATGAAGGTGCAGGGCGGCCGGCGCATGCTGATCATCAACGGCGCCGGCGGCGTCGGCTCGATCGGCATCCAGCTCGCACGCCACGCCGGCCTGAACGTGATCGCCACCGCTTCGCGCCCCGAGTCGATCGCATGGGTGAAGAGCCTCGGCGCGGACGACGTCGTCGACCATCGGAAGCCCCTTCCTGCACAGGTGAAACCGGTGGATTACGTCGCCAACTTCAGCGGTGACCTCGACAGCTATTGGGAAGCGATGACAGAGATCGTCGCGCCGCAGGGCGCGCTCGTCGCCATCGTCGGCAACACCAAGCCCCTCGCCATGGAAACGGTGCGCGCGAAGAGCGCGACCCTCTGCTGGGAGCTCATGTTCACCCGCCCGCGCTTCAAGACACCCGACATGATCGAGCAGCACAAGCTCTTGAACCAGGTCGCCGATCTCGTCGACGCCGGCAAGCTCCGCTCGACGCTCAAGGAAAGGCTCTCGCCCATCAATGGCGCCAACCTGCAGAAAGCGCACGCGAAGGTGGAGTCAGGAACCATGATCGGCAAACTCGTTTTGACGGGTTGGTAGGAAGAGTTTGCGCTGAATCAATACAAGCACCCGCCGTTCGGCGTAGAGATGTAGAAACACCTGAACGGAGGCTTTATGGCGATTTCACGGACGCTCCACGACTTCCTGGCCGCGCGCCACAGCCAATACGAAGTCCTGCCCCATCCCCGGACCGCCGCGAGCGCGGCGACTGCGCAGGCGGCGCACGTACCGGGACGACGCTTCGCGAAGGCGGTCGTGGTCGAAGACGACGCGGGCTACATGCTCGCCGTGCTTCCCTCGACCCACCATGTCGCCTTGACTGAGCTCGGCGCAGCGCTCGAGCGCCGGCCGCTGCGCTTGGCGAAGGAAAGCGAGCTTGCGCCGCTCTTCGACGATTGCGCGCTCGGCGCGCTCCCCGCCCTAGGCACCGCCTACCAGCTGCCGACCGTCATCGAGAAAGACCTCGACGAGCAGCCCGACATCTACTTCGAGGCTGGCGACCACGAGCACATGGTGCACATGACGCGCAGCGAGTTCCTGCGCGCCACCGCTCAAGTGCCGCGCGCGCATTTCAGCCGCATCGACGCTGGCTTGAGCCGAGTCGCGGGCGGAGATACCGCCTGAGGGCGCATTTGAACTTCGGGCGCGCGACCCCATCTATCCACCTGGGGGCGTAAAATGCTCCCACACACGATTCCGGGGGCGACCTGGTTTCGACGTGGGCATCGAAGCAGCGCAGGGCATGCCGAGGACCAGATCACCTCGTAAATCCAGTCTGGAAACACTACAAACGCCAACGACGAGCGTTTCGCTCTAGCGGCCTAACACCCGCTGGACGCTGCACTGGCTTGCTGATGGGCCAGGCCCGGAACATCGGGTGCAGCGTCATTCACATCAGCCTCTCTTCCGGGTTTGGCCGCTTAGCCCGGGAGATCCGTCGAAGCGGCTAGCCGCGAGTCAGCCTGCCGGTTGGCGGGCTCAAGGCGAAACTCAAACAACCAGGCTAAGCATGTAGTCCTGACTGTGTAGGGCTTACGGACGCGGGTTCGATTCCCGCCGCCTCCACCATTTCAACAGGCTGTTCAGGGACTAGTGCTGCCGCGGATTTGGTCGACCACGCCGCGGGCCTTCTGACACAGGACGAACGACCGAGCGCGAAGGTACATGGCGAGGGTGCGAGCGGCATAGCTGCGCCTGCGTAGGTCCCTCAACTGCGCTTCAAGTGCGGACGTGAGCCTCGCGTTCACTTCGACCAGCCTTACCAACGGGCGAAAGCACTTAACGTACCGCACGGGCGTTACACACGAGCGTGCTCCCGAGCGATTCAATGGCCTGTTCGGGACTACATTGGGCCGACTGCTTGGGGAGGGGGCCACGAGGGGAACTTCCCGCGCGCCGCTTATCTGTGACGCTCGAAAAATTGTGTCGGGATATCGGCCGGGTACTTCAGCAAGCCTCCCGGCCATGTTAATTGGGGTCAACCCTAGTATCGCGTTCCCCGCCAGACCGGGATAATGCGCGGCAGGGGAAGGTGGAGGAAAGGGTGGAGTCCAACGGGTCAACCATGTCCGCACGGCTGATTGCCATGGCCGTGTCGCTTGTCGGCGATGCGGGCGTGGTACGGAACCACATGCGTTGCTCAGAAGCCGACTTCATCGCGTATTGCGACGGCCAGAAGGAACTGAATGCGACCATGCTTGAAGCCGTGGTCGCACTCATTGTCCACGAGCAGGGGAGCCTCATTGCGAAGAACCGGGAGATGCTCGGCGAACTTCGCAAACGTCGCGACGCAGAGAAGCCCGCAAGCTAGCGGTGGAGCATTACGCCGACGGCGACGTGTTCGACGCCGAAGCGCCGACGCGCTACCACGATGGCGGCGTCGCCGGTCTCTACGCCTGGGGACCGGATCTGCCGAAGCACTTCATCGACACCGGCATGTCGCCGCGGCCGCCGGTTCCGCAAGCCCGAGCTGGTTTGATGCGCCCCGTTCGCCGAAAAACGTAACGGCCGTTCCTGACCGGTACCTACCGAACCGCAGTCGTTACTGCGGCTCCAGCCCCACCTTTTTCACCAGAGCGGCGTACTTCGCCAACTCGGTGCGGAACGCTGCCTGCGCCTGCTCCGTGCTTGTGATGCGGATCGTGTTGCCCTGCTTCGCCATCGCTTCCTTCACCGCCGCATCGTTAAACGCCGAAACGATAGCGTCGTGCACCTTTTTCACCGTCGCCGGACTCATGCCCTTCGGGCCGATCACGGCGAACCATGCC
>JAICPQ010000258.1 GCA_025929745.1 Burkholderiales bacterium
CTTGTCGATCTCGTCGATCAGGAGCACCACCGGCTGTTCGGCGTTGAACGCCTGCCAGAGCATGCCCTTCACGATGTAGTTATGGATGTCCTGCACGCGCGGGTCGCCAAGCTGTGAGTCGCGCAGCCGGCTCACTGCGTCGTATTCATAGAGGCCCTGCTGCGCCTTGGTGGTCGACTTGATGTGCCACTCGAGGATGGGGACGCCGAGCGAGCGTGCCACCTCCAGCGCGAGCATCGTCTTTCCGGTTCCCGGCTCGCCCTTGACGAGGAGCGGGCGTTGGAGGGTAATCGCGGCGTTCACCGCGAGGGTCAGGTCTTCGGTGGAGACGTAGGACTGCGAGCCTTTGAAACGCATGCCGCGGATTCTAGCCCGGGGAGTGTTTTCGGCTAGAATGCGCCGCTGCCATGTCCGGCCTCCTTATAAGAATCGTAATCGGCATCGCGGTGGCGTTCGCCGCCCACGCCCAGCCGCCCGCCGACAAGGCGCCGACGGTGAACGAAAAGAAGCCGCCGACGGCGATGAAGCAGGGACAGAACTTCGAGAACGCGGTGGCGCTGTGCACCGGCTGCCACGGCATCTCCGGGTACAAGACCGCTTTCCCCGACGTCTATCACGTACCGAAGATCGGCGGCCAGCAGGCGACTTACTTGGTCAACGCGCTCAAGGCCTACAAATCCGGCGAGCGGTCGCATCCGTCCATGCGTGCCATCGCCGCGACGCTCACCGAGGAAGACATGAAGAAACTGGCCGACTTCTACGCCGGGGCGAAATGAGAGTGCTCGTCCTGGTTGTCGCGCTGGCAGTCGCCGGCGTTGCGCAAGCGCGCGGCAACGTGGAAGCCGGAAAGCAGAAGGCCGCGCAGGTCTGCGCCGCCTGCCACGGCCCCGAGGGCAACAAGCCGTCCGATCCGACACAGCCGATCCTCGCGGGGCAGTACTACGATTACCTGGTGCGCGCCATCACCGACTATAAGAACGGCCGGCGCAACAATCCCATCATGAAGGGCTTCGCCGCGCAGCTTTCCAAGCAGGACATCGAGGACCTGGCGGCGTGGTTCTCCAGCCAGAAGTCCAACCTGCACGAGCAGCGCAAGGACTAGACCCATAAAAGGGGTCAGGACCCTTTTTCCATAAAAGGGGTCGGATCTTGGTCAGCCATTCCGGCTGACGAGCGGAAAGACCTAAAGACGAGGAGTCCGGCCCCTTTTACAGAAAAAGGGTCCTGACCCCTTTTTCTAGATCGCGTTGGCTTTGCGCTCGGAGCGGACGACGAGCTCTTCGTACATCGAGTCGGTCGGCTTGCGAAGCACGAGATCGGCGCGCGCGTCCTGCAGGTACCACAATCCTTTCTTCACTTCGTCCTGAAGCTCGCCGGGACGCCACAGCACCATGCCGGCAAAGAAGCGCGCGCGCGAAGACTGTTTTTCGATGACGCGGTCGACGACGTCGGAGTCGATCGCGAGGTAAAGGTCGTCGAGGATACGGATCGAGCGCCCGCCCGGGCTGCTCTTGCCCTGGACGAGCGCGAAGATTACTTCGGGGCTCACCGGGCCGCCGAGAAACACGGGGTCGGCAACTTTGCGCGACGGCTCGTGCGTCGGGAAGAGCTTGCCGAGCGTGACCTGCGTGGGCTTGTTGATGATGAAGCCGACGTGCCGGTCGCCGCCGATCGGGCGCGCGAGCAGGATCGTCGAGCTGTAGAGCTTGTCCTGGAGCTGGCGTTTCGCAACGAGGATGATGGAGTCGTCGAGGCCGGCGGGCCGCGCGGGCGCCGCCCACGCGATCGCGAGAATGGCGCAGGCCGCCATGAAAAGTGCCGGGATAGTGGAGCGTTCTTTCATGGCGCGATCTCTTTCCGATGGATTCGTACGAGCCATCATGCAGCAGGGAATATGCCGCCACCTTGGCTCGTGCGTTAGTTCCGTCGGCTCAATTCAATGCCTGTCAACGGTCGGCTACCTGCGTAGAGCGCGCGCCGCAAGACAGTCGAGATAAGCACGCGCATCGGGCGGCGCCTGATCGCGCTGCGAGCGCCAGACCATTTCCGCAAGGCATTCGAGCGCGTGGTGCAGCGCGTCGTGGCGTTCGCCGTAGCGGTGGACCAGCGCCTGGAAGCGCGCAACGATACCGGGCGGCTGGTCGATGGAGAGCTGCTCTTCGAGCGCGACGTGCAGGCTCATGTGCAAAAAAGGATTCGATTCGTCAACGTATTCGCGCTGGCGCGTGCGCTCCGGATCGCTCAGGGCGGCGTGGTACTCCGGGTGCTGCAGGATGACCTCGAGGGCGAGCGCCTCAATACCGGCCACCGGCTGGCCGGCCCGGTACTTGCGCCACGCTTCAAAGAACGTGTCTCTTGCCTGATCTCGGGTCGGCTGGAACATCCTTGGTCTTCGGTCGGAACTCGCACACGTCGCGAATTAGGCATTGCGGGCACCCCGGCTTTCTCGCCAGGCAAACGTAGCGGCCATGCAAGATGAGCCAGTGGTGCGCGTTCTTCAGATACTCGGGCGGCGTGAACTTGAGGAGCTTCAGCTCGACCTCGAGCGGGTCCTTACCGGGAGCGATTCCGGTGCGGTTGGAGACCCTGAAGATGTGTGTATCGACCGCTACGGTCGGCTGCCCGAACGCCGTGTTCAGGACGACGTTCGCGGTCTTGCGCCCCACGCCAGGCAGTGCCTCGAGGGCTTCGCGATTCTGCGGCACTGCGCCGCAGTGTCTTTCGAGCAGGATCTGCGAAAGCGCGATCACGTTCTTCGCCTTCATGCGGTAGAGACCGATGCGCTTGATGTACTCCTCGAGTCCGGCGACGCCGAGCTGCACCATCTTTTCCGGAGTATTCGCCTTGCGAAAGAGTTCCGCGGTCGCGAGGTTGACCGACTTGTCGGTCGCCTGCGCCGACAGCACCACCGCGACCAGGAGCTCGTACGGCGTCGTGTAGCGGAGCTCGGTGGTGGGATTCGGATTCGCCGCATGCAGGCGCCGAAAGATCTCGCGCCGCTTCTGCGGATTCATGGAACCTTGCGCGCGACCATCAGGACTTCATCGCCGGAGTAGAGCGAGGAAATGGTCGCTACCACCTCGGCGCCGAGCGCCTTGCGGTAAAGCTTCTGCGCGCCGTTATCGCTGCGGGTGCTGACGAAGACGGCTTTCAACGTCGCCGAGCGCGCCGTGAGCTCCTTTTCTACCTCCTCGAGCGAGCGCCGGATGAGCGCCTCGGCGATTCCCTGCCGCCGATGCTCCGCAGCCACGGCGATCTGCGCCAGCTCGACCA
>JAICPQ010000185.1 GCA_025929745.1 Burkholderiales bacterium
CATGCACTTCCCGAAGGCGAACGACCCGGTCGGGCTGCTCGATCTCGTCCGGGCGCGGACAAGCCGGCCGCCCCCGCAGCACTAGCGGGTACTGCGCGTCGCTAAAGCACGCGCGAGCCGGCCGCTTGCGCGCCGGACGAGACGGTCGCGCGCGATTTGCCGTTCGCTTTCCGCGTGGGCACGTCGTCGATGCCCCAAAGGCGGTAGCCGCCGCGGAACGCCGTCAGGTTGTTGCCGACGCGCACGCCGGCCGGCAGCTTCTTCCCGATGTGCTTGGCATTGCCGCCGCCGAGCATGACGTAGTTGGCGAGAAACGCCTTCTGCAGATGCGGCACCAGGCCGAATACCGCCTTGCGCCACTCCTTCTTGCCGTTCTTCTCGAGCGCCTTGCGTCCCAGGATGTCACTCACCGAGCCTTCCTCGAAATGCAGGTCGCCGAGCTCCAGCGTGATCAGCACGTGTTCGGCGATGAGCGCGGAGCCCACGCCGGTGCCGAGCCCGATAAACAGCATGCGGCCGCCGTCATAGCTGCCGAGCGCCTGCATGGCCGCATCGTTGATGAGCCGCACCGGACAGTCGAACGCGGCGGCATAGTCGAAGCCCACCCAGCCCGGCCCGAGGTTGCCGGGCTCCGCGATCGGGCCGTGCTCGCCGACCTGCGCCGGCAGGCCGACGGACACGGCGTCGTACTTCCAGCCCTTGGCGAGCGTCTTCACCTCCTCGACCATGTGCTCGGGGGTGAACTTCCCGCCCGTCTTGGCCTTGCGCGGCTCGGTCTCCCCGGTCGCGAGGATCTTCAACTTGCTACCGCCGATGTCGACCGCGAGGATGCGCTGGGGCTTCACGCTGCCCCGGGCCGCAACTTGCGCGCCCGCGGCACGGCCTTCTCGGCCGCGGCCTTGAGGTCCGCGTCCTTCGCGTTCTTGGCTGCATTCTGCGCGAGCTTCAGCGCGTCTTCGTGGTCGCGCACCATCTGCTGCATGAAAACGTGTAGTTACAGCGCTGCGAGGGGCGCCCTGGGGTCGAAGTCGCGCCAGGAGCCGTCGGCCCATTGGCCTTCGGCGCGGCGCACGTCGCGCGCGTTATGGCGGCGCAGGATTTCGACCGCTTTCTTGTCCGTGCCGGCGCGGTCGACGTTGACCGCGATCATGCGTCCGCCGCGCGGCTCGACCGGGTGCTCGACGCTTGCGGACGAGCGCTTGCCGCCGCGCATGCGCGCCATCGAGCCGGCGAACGAGCCGATGTAGGCGCCGAGGCCCGCGGCGAGCGGAATGACGACGAGGCCGAGATCGCCGGCGCTGGAGATCACCCAGCCGGCGACGCCGCCGACCACGGCACCGGTGGCGGCACCAAGACCCGCCCCGATACCCGCCGTGCGCGATCCTTCGCTGGAATGCGGCGAGTCGCCGCCGACCGGCGTCATCGCGTGCTGCCCCGGCGGCGACACGTAGAACGCGTCGACCTCGCTGCGCTGGAAACCTTCGCGCTTGAACTCCTCGAGAGCCGCGTCGGCATCAAGGGTACGGTCAAACATCCCGCAGATGATCCGCGACATCTATTCAGACTCCTCTTCTCATGTCGGCTCTGCGCACATCCACGCTCGGCATGCGCATGAGCGCCCGGTATTTCGTGATGGTCCTGCGCGCCACGCGCAGGCCCTGCTGCGCGAGCAGACGCGCGAGTTCCGCGTCGGAGAGCGGCGCGCGCGGATCCTCGGCCGCGATGAGCTCCTTCATCACCGCGCGCACCGCCGTGGCGGAAGCGGCGCCGCCGTTCTCGGTGGCAAGGCGGCGCGAGAAGAAATGCTTGAATTCGAACAGGCCGCGCGGCGTGGCCATGTACTTGCTGTTCGTCACCCGGCACACCGTGGACTCGTGCAGTCCGAGCTCGCCGGCGATCAGTTTCAAGGTGAGCGGCTTCATCGCGACTTCGCCATACTCGAAGAAGCCGCGTTGGCGCGCCACGATGGCGTCGGCGACGCGCTGAATGGTCGCGAAGCGCTGCTCAATCGAGCGCAGCAGCCAGCGCGCTTCCTGCAGGTGGCGGGCGAGCGACTGGTTCGACCCGCCGCCGCGTCCGAGCGCGTCCGCGTACGAGCGGTTCAGGCGCAGGCGCGGCAGCGACGCGGGATTGATGAGCGCGACCCAGCGATCGCGGTTCTTGCGCACGATGACATCCGGAATCACGTAGCGCGCCTCGGAGGCGCCGAACTGCGCGCCGGGCTTGGGGTCGAGCGATTTAATGAGCCCGCGCGCGGTATGAAGCATCTGCTCGCTGCAGCCCACCGCGTGCTGGAGTCGCGCCCATTCGCGGTTCGCGAGCAGCGTGAGGTGGCCGTTTGTCATCGCGATCGCCGCATCGCGCCCCGGCGTGTCGGCGGGCAGGTTCTCCAACTGAATGCGCAGGCACTCGTCGAGCGTGCGCGCCGCGATCCCCGGCGGATCCAAGGTCTGCACGAGCTTGAGCGCCGCGGCGAATTCCTCCGGCAGCACGTCGTGCTCTTTCGGCAGCAGCGCGACGAGCTCATCGAAGGTGGCCTTGAAGTAACCGTCCTCGTCCAGGCTGTCGATCACCATCTCGGCGAGCGCGCGGTCACGATCCGAGCAGCGCGACATGCGCAGCTGCTCGCGCAGGTGCTCCCGCAAGCTCGGCGTGGTATCGAGCGCCCCGCCCCAGTCTTCCTGTTCGCGATCGACGGATCCTCCGCCCGAGCTTTCGTGCGGCAAGTAGAGCTCTTCGACCGGCGCGTCCTTCGCGCTGGCGAGCGGCGCGGGCGCTTCGGGGTTCTCCTCGAGGAATGGATTGGCGGCCAGTGCCTGCTCCATCTCCTGCTGGAACTCCATCGCCGACATCTGCAGCAGGCGCAGCGCCTGTTGAACCTGCGGCGTTAGAGTGAGGTGTTGCCGCAGCCTTAGTGCGATTGCTGGACCCATAGTTATGGCCTACTCTGCAAAGCCTATGCCAGTCGCTCTGTGCCTAAGGGGCTAGCAAAAGCGCGTAATACTTGCGCGGCCCGCGTAGCAATTACGCGTCGGGTCCGCCACTTGCAGGGCGGCTCGGCATGGCCGACCGACTCGGGCGCTACCGCGAGATGCGCGACTTCGGCATCACGCCGGAGCCGCGGGGAAAGAAGATCGTTCCGCGGGCGAAGCAGCTGCGCTATTACATCCAGCGCCACGATGCGACGCGCCTGCATTACGACTTTCGGCTCGAGCTCGAAGGCGTGCTGAAGAGCTGGGCGGTGCCGAAAGGACCGAGCCTCGATCCCGCGGACAAGCGCTTGGCGATGCAGACGGAGGATCATCCGCTCGAGTACGGCGAGTTCGAGGGCGTCATCCCCGAGAACCAATATGGCGCCGGCGAGGTGTTGTTGTGGGACAAGGGCGCGTGGACCCCGGAGGACAAAGATCCCATCGCTGCGCTCGAGAAAGGCCGCTTGCACTTTCGCCTCGACGGCGAAAAGCTGCACGGCTCGTGGATCCTGACGCGCACGAGCCGCGGCGACGAAAAGCCGTCATGGCTCCTCATCAAGCGCCATGACGATGAAGCGCGCGAAGGCTCCGACATCACTGTCGAGCGTCCAGACAGCGTGAAGCAGCCGCCGAAAAAGGCCAAGCGCGCGAAGCGCGCCGCCGAGCTTCCGCAATTCGTGACGCCGCAGCTTGCGACCCTGGTGACCAAAGCACCGAAGACCGGCGACTGGATCTACGAGGTGAAGCACGACGGCTACCGCATGCTCGCGCGCATCGCCGACCAAGCTCAGGTCTTCAGCCGCAGCGGCCGCGACTGGACGCCTCGCGTGCGGCACCTTGCCGCCGAACTGGCCCAGGTGGCGCCGAGGGAAACCTGGCTCGACGGCGAAATCGTTGTGCTGCGCCGGGACGGCCGCTCTAGTTTTCAGGCGCTGCAGAACGCGTTCGACGCCGGCGCCGACTCGAAGATCGTGTACTACGTCTTCGACGCGCCGTTTCTCGAAGGCAAGGACCTGCGTGAGCTCCCTTTGCGCGAACGCAAAGCGAAGCTCAGGCGCGCGGTGAAGTGGAATGCGGTCGTGCGCTTCAGCGACGACCTGACCGGTACCGCGCAGCAAGTGCTCGACCATGCCTGCAAGCTGGGGCTGGAAGGCCTGATCGGCAAGCAGACCGACTCGGTGTACGTGGCCGGGCGCACGAAGAGCTGGCTCAAGCTGAAATGCCGGCTGCGCCAGGATTTCGTCATTGTCGGGTACACCAAGCCCGGCGGCTCGCGTCACGGGTTTGGCGCGCTCGTCCTCGGCGTCTACGAGAAGCCGGGAAGCCTCGTGTATGCCGGCAAGGTCGGCACCGGCTTCGACGACGAGCTTCTCACCAAGCTGCCGCGCAAGTTCGCGAAATGCAAACGGCCTGATTCGCCGCTTGAGAATCCGCCGCGCGAGAAGGACATCCAATGGCTGCGGCCGCAACTCGTCGCCGAGGTCGAGTTCACCGAGCGCACCGATGACGGCGTAATCCGACAGGGTTCATTCATGGGGCTGCGCGAGGACATCTCGGCGAAATCCGTGGGCCTTGAAAAAGCGCAGGAACCACCGGACAAAAGTGCTGCCGACATCAGGATCACGAACCCGACGCGGATCATCTATCCAGCGCTCAAGTTCACGAAGGCGGATCTTGCGCGCTACTACGCCGAGGTGAGTGAGTGGATGCTGCCGCACGTGGCTAACCGTCCGCTCACGCTCGTGCGCTGTCCCGATGGGGTGGAGAAGGAATGCTTCTACCAGCGCCACCTCGGCATGGGCGCGAGCCCGGGCGACTTGAAAATGTTCGATCGCCTGCGCTCGTCCAAAGGGAAGTACCTCTATCTAGACTCCGCGCGCGGCATTCTGTCCGCAGTGCAGAACGGCGCGATTGAGTTCCACACGTGGGGCGCGTCCGTGCCGGACCCGACGCGCCCCGATCGAATCACCATGGATCTCGATCCGGCACCTGACGTCGGCTGGGCGCGGCTCGTTCAGGCGACCGAACTCATGCGCACGCTTCTGGAGAAGCTCGGTCTCAGGTGCTTCCTGAAAACGACGGGGGGGAAGGGGCTCCATGTGGTGGCGCCCATCGAGCCGAAGCTCGAATGGCCGAAGGTCAAGGAATTCACCCGCCTCGCCGCCGAATTCCTGGTGCGCGCCGAGCCGAAACTATTTACCTCGAAGATCGCGAAGGACGAGCGCACCGGTAAGGTGTTCGTGGACTACCTGCGCAATTCGGAAACTGCGAGCGCGGTGTCGGCCTACTCCGCGCGTGCGCGAAAAGATGCCGGCGTCTCCACGCCACTCGAGTGGGGCGAGCTCGGCAAAGCCGACATCCGCGCCAAGTTCACGGTGCTCACGGTGCCGAAGCGCCTCGCGCAACTCACGTTCGACCCGTGGGCCGAGTACGCGCAGACGAAGCAGACCATCACCGACGCGATGTGGCGCGCGCTGCGCGCGTAATTCGGCTCTGACCCCGAATTGAGGCCGGTATTAGGCGCGCGCCGAGGCGGTTTGGCGGGGCGGCTTCTTCTTGAGGACGGTGACTTCGCCGTCAGGCTCCATGAAGGCTTTCTCGACCTGCGAGGCATGCGTGACGCCGTGCTCGCGCAGCTTC
>JAICPQ010000106.1 GCA_025929745.1 Burkholderiales bacterium
ATGGGTGGAGGACAAGGCCGCGACCCCCGGCGACCTCGACGCCATGGTGCGCGCGGACGAGGAGGCTTGGCGCGCCGAGCGCGCGGACTTGCTGCTCTATTAGTTTGTCAGTTCTTCTTCGGCCGCGAGGCGGAGATGGCTTTCGCCAGCGCCTCGTCTTCCGGGCCCCAGGTCGGCAGGATGAGGTCGACGGCCTTCAGGAAAATGCTCGCCGGCGGAGCGCTTTCGCCTTCGAGCCAGTCGTGGACCAGCGCGCTCGAGACCTTGAGATGGCGCGCCAGCTTATCCACGCCGCCCAGCACCTGGCAGGCGCGATGCAGTACGCGCGTATACACGGTCACCCGCGGCGCGGGCGCCACGGGACAATTGTCTGCGGGGATTCCGATTTTTTCCACGCGCCGATGGTCAGGCCGGCGCGGGGCTTGCTCAAGTCACCGGTTGCCCGAATTGCGCGTAGTGCGGACGCGGAGTCGCTAGGTTGCGACGGCGTCGAGCAGCTTGGGCATCGTCTGATCCGCCCAGTACTCCGGATCATTTTCGATCTTGGCATCGCCGCGAGCGCGCGTCGCCGCATCCACGCCCTTGCGCTCACAGAAGTCGTGCCAGAACTCCTTGATCTCGTCGGCACTAATGTCATCGGCGCGGCGCCCCTGGTTTTTCGCCATCATCGTCCCCAATCGTCGTCGTCCTTAAGCGGCTTCACTCCGGGAGGCGGCGCTTCCTTGCGCCGCATCCAGCCGTACAAAAACATTCCGCCGAGCCCGGCGAGCGCGACGCCAAGGAAAAGGACCAGCCATATTAGGGAATCTTCCAATCCTGGAGCGCTGTCCTGAAGAGTTCGGCGAAGGTGCCTGCATTCGGCTCCCGCAGCATAACCTGTTGCGCGAGGCCGTCGGGGCCGAAATAGCGCTCGGCGCGCGGCGCCACCGAGCGCCAGCGATCCGCGACGTCCCATTGGCGATTGGGCTGGAAAAGCACCGTGCGGCCTTTGTACTCCTTAGGCACGTACGCGGCGACCGCGGCGATGGTGGCGCGCTCGACTTTCGCGCGCACTTGCAGCACCGGATCGGCCAACGCGGTGCGCTCGGCGGCGAGGCGCTCGCGCCGCCGGGCCAGGCGTTCATTCAGATAACTGCGGCACTCGCCGGGCGAGCGCGACAGAAGCTCGCGCGTCAGCGTGGCGAAACGCGCCGTCTGCTGCGCGAGGCGCTGCGTGAGTTGCGAGGCGGGCTTGAAGTACGCCGGATAGGGACTGCCGAAAAGCGCGAGCGCGCTGACGGTCGCGCCTTCGTGCGCAAGCTGCTGCGCCAGCTCGAATGCCACCGCGCCGCCCGCGCAGAAGCCGGCGATGACGTACGGGCCTTGCGGCCAAAATGCGCGCACTTGACGCGCGAAGCACGCGGCGAGCGCATCAACCTCCTCGAGCGGCGCCTCGAGGCCGTCGACGCCCGGCGGCTGCAGTCCGAAGAACGGTTGGTCCTCGCCCAGGCGCTGCGCGAGCGCCCGATAGCAGAACACGTCGCCGTTGTGCCCCGGCACCGCGAACACCGGGATGCGGCTGCCGCTCGCCTGCAGCGGTACGATCGCGCGCTCCTGAGAAACGAGCGCCTGCGCCGCGGTCAGCACCTTGACGATCTCCTGCTTGCGCCGCGCGAGCTCCTCGCGCAGCTCGGGTGTGAGCGCGCCGGTTTTCGCCGAACAGCGCAGCTGGCCGCCGTCGAGCCAGACCTCGATGTCGCGGCGCCGCAGCTCGGAGAGGAACGTGGCGGCGTTCACAGCACGATCTCCTCGCGCTCGCCCTGCGACGGGTTCTTGGGATGGATCAGGCATAGGCTTTCGACCATTGCGGCAAGGCCGGCCACGGTCGGCGCCTCGAACAGGTTGCGCAGTGAGAGATTGGCGTTGAAGCGGTCGCGGATCTGCGTAAGCGCCTTCATCGCCATGAGCGAATGCGCGCCGAGGTCGAATAGGTCGTCGTCCACGCCGACCTCCGCCACGCCGAGGAGCTCGGCCCAGATCTCGGCCAGCGCCTTCTCGGTTTCGCTGCGCGCGGCGGCGGCAGGTCCGGCATTCGGCCGTTCTGCGCCAAGCATGGCGAGCGCCTGCCGGTCGATCTTGCCATTGGTGGTGAGCGGCAGGCGCTCGAGCGGTACGAAGATCGGGGGCACCATGTAGCGCGGCAAGCTCGCGGCGAGATGCTCGCGCAGCTTCGCGACTTCCAGCGTGCGCGGCGCGACGTAGGCGACGAGGTGCTCTTTCAAGAGCACTGCGGCTTCACGCACCTCGGCGTGGGCGCGCAGCGCACCCTCGATCTCGCCCAGCTCGACGCGATAACCGTTCACCTTCACCTGATGATCGATGCGGCCGCAGAACTCGACCGAGCCATCGGCGAGGCGCCGGCCGCGGTCGCCGGTACGATAGACGCCGTCGGCAAACCGCTGCGCGGTCAATTCCGGCCGGTTGAGATAGCCGCGCGCGACGCCCGCGCCGCGAATTTGGATTTCGCCATCGGCCAGATCCACCTCGATGCCGGGCAGCGGTTTCCCGAGCGGCAGCGTGCCGGTCTGCGTCGCGATCGGCGCTTCGCCGACGCGATAGGTGAGGACACCGACCGTAGTCTCGCTCGGGCCGTAATGATTGTAGATCTCGCACCGCGGCGCGAGCTGGCGCAGGCTCTCGATCCAGTCGAGCCGCGAGGCCTCGCCGCCAAGGATCAGGCGTTTTCGCGGCATCACGCGCTCTGGATTCAATGCGCTGAGATGCGAAGGCACGATCTTCAGGACGTCGATCGGCTCGCGTTCGAAGTACGCGGCGAGCAGCCCGCCGTTCTCGACGCGCTCCTGCGAGATTACGTGCAGGGTGCCGCCGGTGACGAGCGCGGGAAAAACGACGGTGTTGCCGAGGTCCGCAGCGATCGTCGAGACGGTCGCGTAGCTCATGCCGGGCTCGAGGCGCAGCCGCTCGATCACGCCCTGCACATAGTTCACGATATTGCGATGCTCGATGCAGACGCCTTTCGGCTTGCCGGTCGAGCCGCTCGTGTAGATCACGTACGCGAGGTGCTCGGGCTTCACCGCCACCGCGGGTTTTTCCGACTCCCCGTCAAAGCCGTTCAGGTTCACGACGTGGGCCGCCGGCGTGGTCAACTTTGCGTTGACGAGCACCACCGAGGCGCCCGAATCCGAAACCATGTACGCGACGCGCTCGGCGGGGAACGCCGGATCGATCGGCACGTACGCACCGCCCGCCTTGAGGATGGCGAGAATGCCGAGCACCATGTCGAGCGAGCGCTCGACGTAGAGGCCGACCGGCGCGTCGGGTTTCACACCCAGCGTGATGAGGCGCCGGGCGAGGGCGTTCGCGCGCCGATCGAGCTGTCCATACGTGAACTGCCTGCCTTCGAAGCGAACCGCCGGCGAGTCCGGCGTGCGCGCTGCCTGCGCTTCGATGAGCTCGTGCAGGCAGGCGGTCACAGCGACCATGCAATCAGCTCCTTCATGATTTCGTTCGAGCCGGCGTAGATGCGTTGCACGCGGGCGTCGGCCCACATGCGCGCGATCGGATACTCGGTCATGTAGCCGTAGCCGCCGTGCAGCTGCACGCATTCGTCGACGATCCGGCACTGCATTTCGGTAAGCCAGTACTTCGCCATCGCCGTGCTTGTCTCATCGAGGCGCCCGGCGAGATAGCGCTCGATGCAGCTGTCGAGAAACACGCGCCCGACCTGCGCGCGCGTCTTGCACTCGGCGAGCTTGAAGCGCGTGTTCTGCAGGTCGAAGAGCGGCTTGCCGAACGCCTTGCGCTCCTTCACATAGCGTGTGGTGATCTCGACGGCCTGCTCGGCCATGGCCACCGCGCCCACGGCGATCTGCAGCCGCTCGTAGGGCAGCTGCTCCATCAACTGCGCGAAGCCGCGACCCTCGATCGGACCGAGCAGGTTCGCCGCGGGCACGCGCACCGAGTCGAAGAAGAGCTCGCAAGTGTCCTGCTGTTGCATGCCGACCTTCTCGAGCGGCCGGCCGGCGCGGTAGCCCGCAAGCCCGTCGGTCTCGACCACGATGAGCGAAATGGCGCGCATGCCGACGGCTTTTGGGTTCGTTCTCGCCGCGACGCACACGAGCCCTGCGCGCATGCCGTTGGTAATGAACGTCTTGGAGCCACTGATCACGTATTCGTCGCCTTCGCGCCTCGCGAGCGTCTGGATCGCCTGCAGGTCCGAGCCGGCGCCGGGCTCGGTCATCGCGATCGCGCCGACCAGCTCGCCGCGGCCCATGCGCGGCAGCCAGCGGCGCTTCTGCTCCTCGGTGCCGTAGGCGAGGATGTAATGCGCCACCGTGGTGTGCACCTGGGAGCCGAAATGCACGCCGGCGCGCGCGAGCTCTTCGAGCACCACGCACTCGTGCGCAAATGTGCCGCCGCCGCCGCCGTATGCCTCGGGCACATCGGAAAGCAGCAGCCCCGCGCGCGCGGCCCTCAGCCAGTCGTCGGCGTCGGGGCCGTGCTGGGCGCGCCAGCGCGCCTGCTGGGGCACGAACTCCTTCGCGATGAACGCGCGCACGTTGTCGCGGAACATGCGCACGTCGTCATTGATCCAGGATGATTCGTATTTCATCGATCGGTGTGACAGGCGATTGCGGCGATGAACCCGGGCAGCGGACAGAAGCTGTGCACCTGCCAGCCCGGCGCGCGCGCAGGCTCGAGCTTCTCCGGCGCAATCGAGAAGCCGGCGCCGATCGCTTTCGCAAGCGCCTCCTTGCGCGTCCAGAAGCGCAGGAACGCGGCCACCTTGTCGCGCGCTGCGGCGTAGGCGCGACGTTCACGCTGCGAAAGGATGTGCGCGGCGATCGCATCGGCGGAGTCGATGGGGCGCACGGCTTCGATGTCGACGCCGACTTCGCGAGCTTTCGAGAACGCGAAAAGCGCGATCTCGCCGCTATGCGAGACGCTGAAGCGCATCGCTTCGTCGGCGAGGCGCGGCTTGCCGTTTGCGCCATAGGCGAGGCGGATATCCTGCGGCGCCATGCCGAGCCGCTCGCCGAGCAGCTGCCGCAGGCGCGCGCGCGCGACGACGAAGCGGCGCCGGTCGCGCTCAAAGAAGAAGCGGTCGGCGCGCTTGAGTTCGGCCGCGGAGAGGCATGCCTCGAGCGCGCGCAGATCTTGTGGCGAGGCGTCCAGGCGCGCGAGCACCACCTCGAACTCCCGTCCTGCGAGGGGCATAGGCCCCATGCTGAGGCCCGCGTATTGCGGGCCAAGCAAGCCTAGGAAGCCCGCTAGGACTAAGTACCCTGCTTCGGCCCGTCCTCGTCGGGAAACGCCGATGCCGCGCCGGCGAGCCAGGCGCGCCCGTGGCGGTAGAGCCGCTCGACGGCCGGGCCCTTCAGCTGCGGCAGGTCGCGCTTCACCTGAAAGCCGAGTTTGGTCTGCAAATAGCCCAGATGGCGGTAGCCCTCCGGGAGGGAGGCGAGCAGATTCGCGTCGAGCTTGATCCGAATGGAGGGGTCCACCGGGTCGATGCGGTCTTTCTCGTAAATCGGCTGGCGCCGCACGATCCCCCAGCGTCCGGCGCGCTTCTCGAAGAAGTCGTAGAACCGCCCCGTGCATACGACATCCACCAGCTCGTCCTCGCACAGGCCGCGCTGGTTGATGGTCATTTTGGTCTGCGCCACCGCGCGCTGCCCTTGAAGGTCGACGGTTGACCCGCCGAGGAAGTGCAGGATGCTCACGCCCTTCTCGAAGCCGGCCTTGCTCACCTTGATGAACTCGCGCGCCGGTCCCTGGAACCAGGTCGCGGTCATCCAGCCGTCCTCATGCCAGACCGTGGCAAAGCGCTCCCAGTCGCCGGCATCGCGCCACAGCGCCCAGTTCTGCACCACCTCGACGATCGCGGCCTTGTCGTCCATCTACTCGACTTTCATCCCCGTTTCCTTCACGAGCTTCGACCACTTCTGAACGTCGGCGCGAAGGAACTTGTCGAACTGCTCGACCGTCATGCCCATCGGCTGCGCGCCCTGTTTCGCCCAAGCCTCTTTCACTTCCGGCGCGCTCACGATCTTGTTGACCTCGGCGCTCAGACGGTCGAGAACCGGCCGCGGGGTGCCGGCAGGCGCCATGAGGCCGAGCCAGATTGTCGCCTCATAGCCTTTTACGCCCGCTTCGGACACCGTGGGCACTTCCGGTGTCACGGCCGAGCGTGCGCCGCCGGAGCTTGCCAGCGCCCTGACCTTGCCCGCGCGCGCGTGTCCGGCCATCGTCGTAATCGCGTCGAACATCATGTGCACCTGCGCGCCGAGGATGGCTGTGCGCGCCTGGTCCGAGCCCTTGTGCGGCACGTGCACGATGTCGACGCCGGCCATGTGTTTGAAGAGCTCGCCCGCCATGTGGTAGGGCGTACCGGGGCCGGACGAGGCGTAGAAGAGCTTCCCGGGGTACGCCTTCGCCATGGCGACAAACTCGCGCAGGTTGTTCGCCTGCACCGTTGGATGGATCACCATCAGCAGGTCGGACGAGTTCACCCCCGAGATCGGCGCCAGGTCGCGCATCAGTTCGTACGGCTTCTTCGGAATCAGGGTCTCGTTCACGGTATGCGTGTTGGACATCATGAGCAGCGTGTAGCCGTCGGGGGCCGACTTCGCGACCGCGTCGGTGCCGACGACGGCGCCGCCGCCCGGCCGGTTCTCGACGACGAAGCTCTGGCCCAAGGTCTCGGACAGCTTGGCGCCGACGAAGCGCGCATAGATGTCGGCGGGACCGCCGACCGCGAACGGCACCACGATGCGCACCGAGCGCGCCGGATAGGTTTGCGCCCATGTCGAGAGTGCGGAAAAGCAGGCTAGCGCGACTACGAGCCGAAGCATCATCTCCTCCTTAGAATGATTGCCGCCATGAGAATACTCGTCACCGGTGCGGCGGGCTATATCGGTTCCGCACTCGTGAAAGCGCTCGCGGGAAGCGATGTCGTCGCCACCGACCAGTCGCCGCCCGCGCCGGTGATCGGCAACCTGGCCTATCCGCAGTTCGCCCGCTCGCTGATAACGTCCGAGGTCTCGACGGTGTTCCACCTGGCGTCGCTGGTGTCGGGCGGCGCGGAGCAGAACTTCGAGCTCGGCACGAAGGTGAATCTGGATGCCACGCGCGACCTGCTGGAAGCATGTCGCCTCGCCGGGCATTGTCCGAAGTTCGTCTTCGCCTCATCCGTCGCCGTGTACGGCGGAGCCGACGAAGTCACCGACCACACGCCGACGGCGCCGCGGCTTTCGTACGGCGCGCAGAAGCTCGTGTGCGAGATCCTGATCGCCGACTACACCCGGCGCGGCTACGTCGACGGCTGCGCGTTGCGCCTGCCCGCCGTGCTCGTGCGTCCGGGCGGCGCGAACACCGCCGTGTCGGGCTGGTCGAGCGCGATCATCCGCGAGCCGCTCGCCGGCCGAGATTACGTCTGCCCGGTGCGTCCGGATACGCGCCTTGCCTGCATCTCCATCCGGAAGGTGGTGCAGGCCTTTCTGCACGCCGCGCGTCTCGGCGCGCAGGGCACGGTGCTCTTGAACGGCTTCAGCGCAAGTGCGCAGGAAATGTGGGACGCGGTGCGGCCGAGGGCCGGCGGCAAGGTGCGCTTCGCGCCCGATCCCGTCGTGCAGGCCGTGATGGACGGCGCGCCAAAGCGCACGAGCTCCGAGCGTGCGACGCGCCTCGGCTTTCCGCAGAGCCGGAACATCGACGAAATCGTTCGTGAGTACGAAGAAACTTCCGTCGCGCATCACGGTTGAGGGGCTCGATCGCGCGCCGCACCGCGCGTTCCTTCGAGCGCTCGGTCTATCGGATTCTGATTTCCAGAAACCCTTTGTCGGAGTGGCGTCGACGGACGGCCGCGTGACGCCGTGCAACGCGCTCCTCGGCGAGTTCGCGCGCGACGCCTGCGACGCGGTGCGCGAGGCGGGCGGCGTGGCGTTCGACTTCGCCGCCGCCTCGGTCGCGGACTCGATGTCGATGAACCACGGCGGCATGCGCTACTCGCTCGTCTCGCGAGAGCTTATCGCCGACAGTGTCGAGGCCGTGGCGCGCGGCCACGCCTACGACGCGCTCATCACCTTTGCCGGATGCGACAAGACGCTGCCTGGAATGATGATGGCCATCGTGCGGCTCAACCTGCCGGCGGTGTTCGTTTACGGCGGCGCGGCGCTGCCGGGCCAGTGGCGCGGCCGCGATGTCACGGTGCTGGATACTTACGAAGCGGTGGGTGCGGTGCTCGCCGGCGAGCTTGCCCCGGACGATCTGAGCGAGCTGGAACGCGTCTGCCTTCCGACGCTCGGCTCATGCCCCGGGCAGGTCACCGCGAACACGATGGCCATGGTGTCCGAAACGCTCGGCCTCGCGCTGCCCGGCTCGGCGACGCTGCCGGCGGTTTCCGAAGAACGAAAGCGCTTGGCGCGCGACGCCGCGCGCATCGTGCTCAGCATCCTCAAGAACGGCAGGCCCCTGCCGCGCGACCTCGTGACGAGAAAGAGCCTGGAGAATGCCGCCGCCGCGGTGGCAGCGACCGGCGGGTCGACGAACGCGGCGCTGCATCTGCCCGCGATCGCGCACGAGGCGGGGATCGGGTTCACGCTGGACGACTTCGCGCGCGTCGCGAAGCGCACGCCGCTCATCGCCGACATGAAGCCCGGCGGGCGCTTCCTCGCGAAGGACCTGCACGCCGTGGGCGGTGTGTCGGTGGTGCTGAAAGAGCTCCTGCGCCGCGGAGCGCTCCACGGCGAGTGCCTTACCCTATCCGGCCGTACGTTCGCCGACGAGCTTGAACGGCGCGCCGGCGCCGACGGGAGCGTGGTGCG
>JAICPQ010000030.1 GCA_025929745.1 Burkholderiales bacterium
AGCTGGCGCGAGGCTAGTGCGGTTGGCGAGGCCGGTCAGCGCATCGTGATAAGCGAGCGAGGCGATGCGCTCGCGCGCAATGGCGATCTCGGTGACATCGCGGCCGATGCCGCGGTACCCGACAAACACGCCGTCGGCATCGAAGCGCGGCTCGCCGCTCACCGAGAAAAAGCGCGTGCCGCCGTCGGGCATCATGCGCGCAAACTCGAAGTCGCGGAACGGCAGGTGGCTGTTGAGCATCGCCATGTGCGCCGCCCAGCCCGCCTGGTCCGGCTTCACCGAGGGCACGCCCCACGGCGTCTTGCCGATGATGCCGCGGCCGAGCTGCGCCGTGCCGTAGCTCGGCCCGTGCACGATGCTCGTGATGCGGTGCTGCGGGTCGGTCTCCCAGAAAAAGTCCGACGAAAGATGCGTGAGATTGCGAAAGCGCGCCTCGCTCGCGCGCAGGAGCTCCTCGGTCTGCTTTCTTTGCAGGAACTGGCCGAAGAGGCTGCCGAGCGCCTGCGCCGATTCCATGAGGCGCTCGTCGGGCTCGGCTGCGCGCTGCCCGGAAAACGCGAGCAAACCCACCGTGCGACCCTGCGCGACCGCGGGGAAGGCGAAGGTGCCGAACTCGCCGTGCGACTCGCGCGGCGACTTCGCGAACACCGCCCGGCCTTCTTCATGCCACGCGGCGCGCGACCGCGACAGGAATTGCTCGGTTGCAGGTTCTCTCGCGAACCATCCTTCTTCGAGCGTGGTCGCGCCGGTGGCCGCATCGACGCGGAAGCAGCGCCCGTAGTCCCAGCCCTCGATGTCGCAGATCGCGCGCAAACCCGCCTGCAGGCCTTCCTTGACGCTCGTCGCCTGGGAGAGCGCGCGGGCGACCGCGTGCTCGAGCCGCAGGAGCTGCTCGGCGCGCTTTTGCTTCGTGACGTTGCGGCCTACACCGTGGTAGCCCTTGAACTGGCCCGCTCCGTCGACGATCGGCTCACCGGAGACCGCAAGCCACACCAGGTCTCCGTCGCGGGTGCGGCGCTGGATCTCGAAGTCGCGGAACGCCTCGTGGCGCTCGAGTGTCCGGCGGTTGTGCTCGAAATAGTCGTCGGCCGGCTCGAGGCCGGTTGTCTGCGCGAACTGGGGCGAGGTGTAGGTGAGGCGCAACTCGGCGTCCGTCTCCCAGTACCAGTCGGCGAAGACACCGCTCAATGCGGCCGCGCCGTTCATGCCGCGATTCATTTTTGTCGGGCGTTCAAGGCAGAGTGAATAGCTCGATCTTATCGCCGACGCCGCGCAATGTGTGACTCCCCATCGATCGCCAACGGATAGGCAGGACCCGTGCCACGTGCTCCGATACAAGCAGATCAACTTCAAGCTGCTTGCAGAGGCTCTCGATGCGCGCCGCTTCGTTGGCGGCGGCGCCGATCACGGTGAACTCGATGCGCCCGGGCGTACCGATGTTCCCGTAGGTCAGCTCACCGAGGTGAAGTCCGATCCCAAAGCGCAGCGGAAGTGGCCTCTTTTTATTGGCTTTCTCCATGCGCGCGAGCGCCTCCCGAGCGGCCTCGACGGCGGCGGCGCACGCCTCGCCCGGCCGGCCGTCGATCGGGAAGATCGCGAGCGCGGCGTCGCCGATGAAGCGCAGCACCTCCCCCTTGCGCTGGAGGACGGGCTCCAGCGTGCATTCAAAATATTCGTTAAGAATTGACAGGAAATCGCGCCGGCTCATCGAGTCGGCGAGCGCAGTGGAGTCGCGCAGGTCGCAAAACCAGATCACCGCGTGGATGTCCTCGCCGTCGCCGCGCTTGATCTGGCCAGCCAGCACTTTGGCGCCGGCGTTGGGACCGAGATAGGCGTCCAGGATGTTGCGCGCCTTGCGCATGAGGCCATAGATCTCGACCACCCGCGTGAAGTAAGGCAGGACGGTGCGCAGCGCGGCGAGCTCCGCATCCCGGAATCCTCCCGGACGGCGGCTGGCGAACGAAGCGACGTGGATTTCCCCGGAGAGAAATCGCAGCGGCACGGCGACGTAGTCGGTCGCCCCTTCGGCGCGCAGGTCGGCCAGCACCGGGTAGTCCATCGGACACGCCGGATCGGCCAGGCGGCGCCGCGTTTCGGCGTTCATGGTCCAGACCGCGTGAATCGGGCTCTTGAGGTGATCCTCCGTGGCGAACCAGCTATGGTCCGCCGAGTCCACCTCAACCTGGTCGCGGTCCTCGCGCCAGAAATAGGCGCGGCCGGCGACGTTGGGGTGCAGCGTGCGCACGAAAAGGCCGACGCGGTATATCGCGATGCCGCGCTCGCGCAGCGCGCGGCACAAATCGCCGAACGCTTCCTCCGGCGTGCGGCCCGGCGCCCGGGGACCGAGCAGCCAGTCGAGCAACGGCCGGACGTCTATAGCTTCGTCAGCCACAGGCTCGATTCAATGGCTTCGGGCATGAGCGGCAGGCGCTCGAGCACCCCGCGCATCTTCTCCGGCTCGCGCGTGACGGTGGCGTGACTGGCGAAGTCCACTCTGAGCATCTTTCTGTCGATGAGGGCGGCGACGGCCGCCTGCTCGTTATAGCTGCGCCAGTTCCAGTGCTCGGGGTAGTCGTCGGGCAGGAAGATGTCGTGGAAATGCACACGTACGCCGGCGGCAAGAAGCGGCAGCACCGCGTTCAGGATGAAGTCGACGTCGCTCCCGGGCTTCAGTTGGTGGCTCGAGTCGATGAAGAGGATGTCGCCCGGCCCAAGCGCCGGAAAGGCGGCGACGCGCTGGACGGGCGTGCGGACCCATTCGATGGGCAAGGATTCGATCGTCGCTCGCGGTTGCGGGTCGATCGCCGTGATGCGCGTATCGAGCTTGCCGTCGGCGACGGCGCGCGCCATGAAGCGCGTCGAGTGGCCGCAGCCAACCTCGACGACGCGCCGCGGCCGTGTCGCGCGCACCACCGCGTAGGCGGCAGCGGCGTCGAGGCGCGGAAACCAGTCCTGGTTCCAGCGCGGGGCGGGCGCGGGCTCGGCGCCAATCGCTTCCAGGTCGGCTGCGTACTCCTCAATCGAGGTTAAGAACGAGACCATCCTTGGCTACGACCGACCCGGGCATCTGCCGCTCCACCTCCAGCGCGATGCCATCGAGCATGTCGTCGTCGTGCTCGGGATCGTGGTGGAACACGCACAGGCGCTTTGCGCCAGCCTCGCGGCACAGGCGCACGCCTTCCTGCCACGTCGAGTGTCCCCACCCGGTGTAGGTCTCGTACTCGGCATCGGTGTACATGCTGTCGTAGATCACGAGATCGGCGCCCGCGATCAATTCGAGGATGTTGCGGTCCGGCGCGCCCGGAACATGCTCCGTGTCGGTGAGGTAGCACACCGAGCGGCCGGCGTAATCGACGCGATAGCCGGTCGCGCCGTCCGGATGGTTGAGCGCGGTGGTGCGCACGGCGACGTCCGGCGCCGGCTTGAGCGTCTCGCCGGCCCTGAACTCGCGGTACTCCATGCGTGCGCGGAATACCTGCGGCGGCACCGGAAAAAGCGGCGACATCATGAACTCACCGAGCACGCGACGCAGCGTCATGCGCTCGCCGAGATGCCCGGCCCACAGCCGGAAGCGATTCTCCGGCTGGAAGAACGGCTTGAAGAAGGGCAGGCCCGCGACGTGATCGAAATGGGTGTGCGTAAGGAAAAGATCGGCGTCGAGCGGCCCTGAGCTTGCCAGCGCATGCCCGAGGTAGCGAAAGCCGGTGCCGGCGTCGAAGAGCAGCACGCGCTCGCCGCAGCGCACCTCGATCGAAGAGGTGTTGCCGCCGTAGCGGGCCGTGCGCGGACCCGAGCAGGCAATGGAACCGCGTACGCCCCAGAATTTCACGCTGAAGGCCACGATTAACTATATCGGGAAAAGGGGGCGGGACCCTTTTCGCCTAAGATAGTTCGGTGGAACGCAGCCTTTTCGGCTTCATCCTCCGCTACAGCAGGCGCGACCAGCTGCGCATCGTGCCGTTCGTGCTGGCGACGATGGTCGTGTACTACGCGTCGCTCGATCTGCCGAAGACCATCATTAACGAGGCGATCCAGGGCGGGCGCTTCACGGACGGCGCCACGGAAACCACGTGGCTCGGAGTGGAGTTCGGGCGCCTCGAGTACCTCTTCCTCCTGTCGGGGATCTTCCTCGGCCTGATCGTCCTGAACGGCTGGCTCAAGTTCCGCATCAACACGATGAAGGGCTGGATGGGCGAGCGCATGCTGCGCCGGCTGCGTTACGTGCTCTACGACTACATCCTGCGCTTTCCGCTCGCGCGCTTCCGCCGCGTGAAGGGCGCCGAGATGGCGTCGATGATCAAGGACGAAGTCGAGCCGCTCGGCGGCTTCATCGGCGAAGCGTTCATTACTCCGCTCTTCCTGGGCGGTCAGGCCCTGACCGCGATGTTCTTCATCCTCTATCAGCACTGGGCGTTGGGACTCATCGCCATCGGTGTGGTGGGCGTGCAAGCCTACCTGATCCCGAAGTTGCGCAAGCGCCTGCTCGTCCTTGGCCGCGAGCGCCAGCTCACGGCGCGCGCGCTCGCCGGGCGCATCGCTGAAACGGTGGACGGCGCGGCCGAGATCCACGCCAACGCGACCTCGAACTACGAGCGCGCCGAGATCGCCGCGCGTTTGGGGCGGATCTTCAAGATCCGCTTCGAGCTCTACCAGCGCAAGTTCCTTATTAAGTTCCTCAACAACTTTCTCTCGCAGGTGACGCCGTTTCTCTTCTATACCGTGGGCGGCTACCTGGTGATCATGGGGCGCCTCGACATCGGTGCGCTCGTCGCGGTTATCGCCGCATACAAGGACCTGCCGAGCCCGGTGAAGGAGCTGATCGATTGGGACCAGCAGCGCCTCGACGTCGAGGTGAAATACCAGCAGGTGATGGAGCAGTTCCTCGAAGAGCAGGTCGCGCCGCCGGAACTCCAGGCGCTGGTCGACAAGCCTCAGCTGCCGAGCAAGGGCAGCTTGCGCGCGGCGAATCTTGCGCTCGTCGACGAGTCCGGCACGCGCCTCGTCGAGGAAGTGAGCTTCGAGGCTCCGCTCGACCAGCACGTGGCTATCGTCGGACGCCCGGGCTCAGGGGCGAGCGAGCTCGCGCAGCTCCTCGCCCGTCTTCAGTTTCCTTCGAGCGGCTCGGTCGAGATCGGCGGAGTCGACATCACTCGCGCGCCGGAGGCCGTGACCGGCCGCGCCATCGGCTATGTCGGCTCGCCGGCGTATCTGTTTCCCGCGCGCGTGCGCGACAACATCCTGTACGGCCTGAAGAACCGTCCGGTGCGGCTGCCCGAGGAGCGCTCGCCCGACAAGGCATTCGAGCTGCGCGAGGCCCAGCGCACCGGCAACACCACGCTGGACATCGAGGCCGACTGGGTCGACTACGAGGCCGCGGGCTGCACCGGGCCAGAGGACATCGACCAGCGCATGGTCGAGCTCCTTCGCGTGGTGGATCTCGAGGAAACGATCTTCGAGCTCGGGCTGCGCAGCCGCGCGCAGAAACACGCCGGCGGCGACGTCGACGAGCGCGTGCTCGCCGCGCGGCGCCACATGCGCGAGCGGCTGCAAGCCCTGGGTATCGAGGACTGGGTCGAGCGCTTCGATCCGGCGACCTACAACCGCAACGCCACGCTCGCCGAGAACCTGCTCTTCGGCACACCGGTCCGGCGCGTATTCGACATGGAAAACCTGGCGGCGAACGCGTATGTACGTCAGGTGCTGCGCGAGACGGGCCTCGACGAGCTTCTGCTGCGCACCGGCCACAAGGTGGCGGAGACCATGGTCGAGCTCTTCAGCGGCCTGCCGCCCGGGCACGAGTTTTTCGCGCAGTACAGCTTCATCAATCAGGACGACCTGCCGGAGTTCCAGGCGATCCTGAAGCGCGTCGGCGAGGTCGGGCTCAAAGGCCTCGCGGCGGAGGAGCGCCAGGCGCTGCTCGCGCTGCCCTTCAAGCTGATCGCTGCCCGGCATCGATTGGGCTTGATCGACGAGAGCTTCGAGGCACGAGTGCTCGAGGCGCGGCGCCATTTCGCCGCGAACCTCCCCGAGAACCTGCGCGACGCGGTCGAGTTCTTCGATCCCGAGCGCTACAACGGCGCCGCCACGCTGCAGGACAACATCCTATTCGGCAAGATCGTCACCGGCCAGGCTGGCGCGAACGAGCGCATCACGCGGCTCGTGCGCGAGGTGCTCGAGGAGCTCGATCTGCGCCTGATGGTGGTAAGGAACGGTCTCGATTACCAGGTTGGCGTGGGCGGCGCGCGCCTCTCCGTGGCCGACCGGCAGAAGGTCGCGATGGTGCGCGCGCTTCTCAAGCGCCCGGTGCTGCTCGTTTTCGACCAGGCCGCCGCAGTGCTCGATCCGACGACGCAGCTGCGTGTGGTCGAGAACGTGCTGCACGAGCGCAAAGGCAAGACGGTGGTGTGGGTGCTGTCGCGCCCGGAGTTCGCCGACCGCTTCAATATCGTGCTGGTGATGGAGCGCGGCCGGCTCGTGGAGCACGGCGCGTTCGCCGAGCTGAAAAGGAAAACCGGATGAGCCTCGAACAGGAAGTGGAACTCATCAGGCAGTTCCCCATCTTCGCCAAGATCCAGCCGGCGATGCAGAAGCTCCTTTGCTTCAGCGCCGAGCGACTGACATTCTCGGCCGGACAGGTCATGTTCAAGGCGGGCGACATGGGCGACGCCGCCTATGTCATTATCGAAGGCAAGGTCGAGATCAGCGTTCCCACCCCGTCCGGACCCATTGTAGTGAACACGGTCGGCCGAAACGACATCATCGGCGAGATCGCCATCTTCGGCGACGTGCCGCGCACGGCTACCGCGACGGCAGTCAGCAAGCTCGAGACGCTGCGAATCTCGAAGGAGCTCTTCGAAAAGATCATCCGCGAGAACCCGGACGCCGCGCTCGAGCTCATTCGTGTTCTGGCCGGACGCCTAGCCAACACGACCGCGCAGCTCTCCCGCACAACTACCCGCTGAAAAGGGGTCAGGACCCTTTTTCCGTAAAAAGGGCCGGACTCCCGTCGTTCGTCGGACGTCCGCGCGGACGCAGGACGGATTGCAGCCCAAGCTCTTCGGCCATGCCGGCGACCCACGCTTCGTCTCCGTAGGGCGAGCCGCGACGAGCGCACCGGCGCAGTGTCTCCATCTCCGACGGCGCCGGCGGCTGATTTACGTAGGTGATCCAATCGCCCGGCCGCTCGAGCGGCCATGGATGTAGTCGCGGCGGATCGTCCACCTCGCCGCGCCGCACTCTCCACAGGCTTCCCCAGCGCCAGTCTTCGGCGCGCTGCACGAGGCCGCCATTGAGCGCATTCGCTTCGACGTAGCGGGCGACTGCGACGAAATGCCGGTCGTCCTGCACGACGAAGGACTTGAAGCGTCCCTGATAGACCTGTCCCGTGCCTGCCGTGGCGCGCCAAGCGTGCAGCCGCTGGGTGTGCGTCAGCGTGACGAGCCGCATGTATTGCGAAAGATCCCCATCGCGCTTAGGCCACAGCAGCAAATGCCAATGGTTGGGCATCAGGCACCACGCGAGTATGCGCATCGATACCCGTTGCTGGACCTCCGCCAGCACGCGCTCGAAGGCCTGGTAGTCGCGATCCGTGTGGAAGATGCGTCGTCTACCGTGCGCGCGATTGAGCACATGAAAGACAAAGCCGCCCGGCGCGGTACGCAATGGCCTTGGCATGGCTCATTAACGCGCGACCGCGTTCGGCGGTCGACAGGGAAAGGAGATCCGGCCCCTTTTCTGGAAAAAGGGTCCTGACCCCTTTTCAGGGCAGTGTTCGCGGGTCGTTCACGGCGTACACGGCGAGGCGTTCGTTCTTGCCGCGCACGCGTACTTGGTGGAGCTTGGCGTCGCCCGGCGCGACGCCGGCGCGCTGAAGAGCGTCGGCCGAGATGACGAGCACGCAGCCGTAGGCCTTGGTCATGCCTTCGAGGCGCGCTGCGGTGTTGACCATGTCGCCGATCGCCGAATAGATCGGCGCGTCGGGCGGACCCATCGTGCCGACGATCGCCACGCCGGCGTGGACGCCGATGCCGATGCGCAGCGGGTGCTCGAGGTCCGCGGCGAGGCTGCGGTTCAGCTGTTCGATGCGCGACTGCATGTCGGCGGCGCCCGCGATCGCCGCGCGGCAGGCGGTAGGCAAATCGGTTTCCAGGCCATATAGGGCGAGCAGGCCGTCGCCGCGGAACTGCGCGTAGTAGCCGCCGGTCGCGCGCAGCGCCGCATGCATCTCGGCGAAGAACTGGTTCATGATGAACACCACGTCGTACGGCAGCCGGCCCTCGCCGAGGCGCGTGGAGTCGCGCAGATCGACGAACATCGCCACGATGCGGCGCTCGCGTCCCTGCGCGCCGCTGCGCGGCTGCTCGATGGATGCGGGCGCGACGTTCGGTGGAAGAAGCGGCGTTACCGCCACATCAACCGTGGGACGCGTCTGGCAGGCGAGACGCACGTTGGGCGGCGCTTCGATGCGCGCGAGCGCCTGAGTCTCGAGGCGCGATGGCGGCGGAAGCTGCGCGAGCCCGTCGCTCACACGCACGCGGCACGTCGTGCAGCGCGCGCGTCCGCCGCATACCGCGGCGTGCGCGATGCCCTGGTCGCGGATCGCTTCCAGGATACTCCGACCGACCGGCGCAGTAATCACGCGGCCGGACGCATGGCGCACGCGGTAGGTAGCGCCGATGTGCGTGCGCAGCCAGCGGGCGAGCAGCGTGCCGCCGAGCGCGATCCAGAATCCGTATTCGATCCCGGATCGCAGATTCGCCATCATGGCGCGGTCCTGGGCGCTCATCGACGCGATGTCGACGTTATATTTGTGCATGCCGCCGACGTTCTCGATGCTCGGCCACAGATAGAACCCGGCGCTCGCGAATCCGGCCAGCGCGATGGCGGGCAGCAGAAGCGCGACCGAGAACGCGAGCGGCTGCGCCGCACGGTACCAGGGACGCACGCGCAGCCAGTAATGGAGCCCGAAGCAAAGGTGCGCCCAAACCAGTACGAGCAGCGCCATCTGCTTGAACGTGGACCATTCGCTCGACCAGAGCAGCCCGACGATGCGCTCGTAATCGATGTTATGGCCGAGCAGCATCCAGGTCAGGCGCGTGCCGACGATATGCACGATGAGGAGCGGCGGGATGGCGAGGCCGAGCACGAGCTGCGCGGCTTCCCATAACGGCATGCGCAGCGTGCTGCGACGGTAGAGGCTTACGAGCGCAAGGGTGAAATGCGTGAGAAGCGAGCCGTACAGCATCACGCTCCCGACGGGGCTTCGCCACCAGGCGGCGAGCATGAAGCGCAGCCGGTCCATGGCCTCGATCGAGACCATGCCGAGTGCGTGGTTGAGAAAATGCCCGATGACGAAGCTGGCGACGACCAGCCCCGTGATCAGGCGGGTTAGCCTCATCCCTTCAGTTGAAGGGATTTGTACTCGAGAAACTCTTCCAGGCCGTACACGCCCGCTTCGCGGCCGTGGCCGGACTGCTTGAAGCCGCCGAAAGGCGCATTCATGTTGAACGCCCCTCCGTTCACATCGACCTGCCCGGCGCGGATGCGGCGTGCGACGCGCTGTGCGCGCGCGTCGTCCCTGGACCACACTGCGCCGGCGAGCCCGTACGGGCTGTCGTTCGCAATGCGGATCGCGTCTTCCTCGTCCTTGTACGGAATGATGGCGAGCACCGGCCCGAAGATCTCCTCCTGGGCGATAGTCATGCTGTTCTTCACTTTTCCGAATACCGTGGGCCGCACGTAGTACCCGCCCGCCGGCGGCCCGGCGGGCGGCTCGGCGCCGCCGGCGATGAGCTCGGCGCCTTCGTCGACGCCTTTCTTGATGTAGCTCTTCACGCGCTCGAGCTGCGCTTTGGAACTGAGCGGCCCGAGCCTGGTTTTCTCGTCAAGCGGATTACCGAGCGTGAAGCCCGCCGCGGCCTCGGCGGCGAGCTTCGCCGCCTCATCGTACTTCGACTGCGGAACGAGCATGCGGGTGAGCGCGGTGCAGGTCTGGCCCGAGTTGAGATAGCAGCCGTTCACCGTGCTCTTCACCGCCGCCGGGAGATCGGCGTCATCCAGGATGACCGACGCGCTCTTGCCGCCAAGCTCCAGCGCCACTCTTTTGATGCTTTGGGAAGCCAATTCCGATATGCGCTTGCCCGCACGCGTGGAGCCGGTAAAGGAGATCATGTCCACGCCCGGATGCCGGACGAGCGCCTCGCCGGCCTGCGCGCCGGTGCCGGTGACGAGGTTGAACACGCCCTTCGGCAGCCCGGCGGCCTCGATTGCTTCCGCAAGCACGAAAGCGTTGAATGGCGCGACCTCGGAGGGCTTGAGCACGACGGTGCAACCGGCGGCAAGCGCGGGCGCGACCTTGAGCGCGATCTGGTGCAACGGATAGTTCCAAGGCGTGATCGCGCCCACGACGCCGACCGGATCGCGCACCACGAGCGAATTGCCGACGCGCTGTTCGAATTGGAACTCCTTAACGAGCTTCGCGTAGTTCGCGAAGTTGGCGATCGGCAGACCGGCCTGGATGCGCGCGGATAGCTTGATCGGCATGCCGACTTCCTGCGCGATGAGGCGCGCGATTTCGTCGGCGCGCGCCTTCAGGTTCGCGGAAATTTTTTCCAGATAGGACGCCCGCTCCGCGCTCGGCGTGGACGACCACGCCTCGAACGCGTCGCGCGCCGCGGCCACGGCGCGGTCGACGTCTTTCTCGTCGCCGAGCGGCACGCGGCCCATGACCGCGCCCGTGCCCGCGTCGTGGACGTCGATGGTTGCCTTGCCTGAAGGTGCGACCCAGGCGCCGCCTATGAAAAACCGGTCTCGAAGGATCATGCGCTATTCTAGAATACGAAAAAACGATGGCCCGGACCGCAAAAGCGGCGCTCTGCCGCGCACACAATACGCCGGTCGTCATTGAGCCCGTCACGGTGGACGGCCCGAAGCGCGGCGAAGTGATGGTGAAGCTCGGCGCGTGCGGCGTGTGCCATTCCGATCTCTCGGCGATCACCGGAACGATCGCGCTGCCGCTGCCGCTCGTGCTCGGTCACGAGGGCGCAGGCGTGGTGGAAGAGGCCGGCGAAGGCGTGAGCGGCCTAATGAAGGGCGATCACGTCATCTTCTCCTTCATCTATATGTGCGGCCGATGCCGCTTCTGTGTCTCGGGGCGCCCGGTGCTGTGCCTCGAGCAGGGAAAAGCGCTGACCACGCCGCTCGAGGGTACGCCGCGCGTGCGCGACGCGCGCGGCCAGCCGCTCAACATCTTCTCGGGATGCGGCTCGATGGCCGAGTATGCGACGGTGTCGGCCGAGAACCTGATCAAGATCGACCCCAAGATTCCGCTCGACTGCGCCGCGCTGGTCGGCTGTGGCGTGACCACGGGCGTAGGTGCAGTCTTCAACACGGCGAAAGTCGAGCCGGGCTCGTCGGTCGCGGTGTTCGGCTGCGGTGGCGTCGGGCTCTCGGTGATCCAGGGCGCGCGCATCGCCGGCGCGGAAAAGATCATCGCCATTGACACCTTGCATACCAAGCTCGAGATGGCGAAGCGGTTCGGCGCCACGGACAGCATTCTCTTTACCGAGGATCCAACCAAGGCGCTCAAGAAAATGACCGGCGGCGGACCGGACTACGCCTTCGAATGTGTGGGCTCGGGAGAGCTCGCGGCCGCGGCGTATCGCGCCATCCGGCGCGGCGGGCTCGCCGTCGTGGTCGGGGTGGCGAAACCGAGCGATTCCACTTCGGTGCGCACGATGACCTTGCCCTTCGAGGAGAAGACGCTGACCGGCAGTTACTTCGGCTCGTGCGTGCCGCGCGTCGACTTCCCGCGCATGCTCTCGCTTTACATGGCGGGGAAGCTCAAGCTCGAGGAGCTCATTACGCGGCGCTACCCGATCGACGAAGCGCCGCAGGCCTTCGCGGATCTGCAGGCCGGCAAGAACGCGCGCGGCGTCATTGTCTTCTAGGAGATGGCCGAGCGGATCCTGGTCGTCGACGACCAACGCACGAACGCGGAAATGATTGCCGGGCTGTTGCGCAACCTCGGCTACGAAATCGACATCGCGCAGGACGGGGACGAGGCGCTCCGTCTCGTGGAAGCGAAGGCGCCGGACCTCATCGTCTCGGACATCCTGATGCCGGGCATCGACGGCTATGAGCTATGCCGGCGGCTGCGCGCAAGCTCTGCCACCGCGCTCCTGCCGGTGATCCTCGTCACTTCGGCCGAGCAGACCGAGCGCATCAAGGGAGTCGAGGCCGGCGCTGACGACTTCCTCACCCGGCCCGTGAACTGGCCTGAGCTCTTCGGCCGCGTCAGGCGCCTGCTGCAGGTCAAAGGGCTGCAGGACGAGATCAAGAACTTGAACGCCAAGCTCGAGCACCGCGTGCGCGATCAGGTGGCGCAGCTCGAGCGGCTCTCGCGAATGAAGCGGTTCTTCTCCCGCGCGGTCGCCGAGGCGATCGTTGCCGGCGGCGAGGAGCTGCTCGAGCCGCACCGGCGTGAGATCACCGCGGTGTTCCTCGATCTACGAGGCTTCACCGCCTTTACCGACCGCGCCGACCCGGACGAGGTGATGGATTTGCTGCGCGAGTATCACGCCACGCTCGGGCGAACGGTCGACGAGTTCGGCGGCACCCTCGAGCACTTCGCCGGCGACGGCGTGATGATCTTCTTCAACGATCCCATCGAAGTGGAAAACCCGGCCGAGCGCGCGATCCGCATGGCGCTCGCCCTGCAGCGCGCCTTCAACCCGATCGCCGAGGCCTGGGCGAAGCTCGGCCACGACGTGGGCCTCGGCGTGGGCATCGCGCAGGGCGACACTACGCTGGGCGTGATCGGCTTCGAGCAGCGCTGGGAATACGCGGCGATCGGCAACGTTCCGAACCTCGCGGCGCGCCTGTGCGGGTCGGCGCACGCCGGCGAGATCATCCTCGACCTTCAGACCGAACAGGACATCGTGCACATCGCCGAGACGGAATTCGTCGGCGCGCTCAGCCTGCGCGGCTTTCAGCAGCCGGTACCCGCCTTCCGCCTGAAGAGAATGCGCGAGTGAACTTCAGGCGACGGGGTGGCCCAGGCTGCCGAGAGTGGTGAGGAGCAGGATGAGCAGCGCGAAGGTTGCGAAGTGCTCAAACTGAATCCTCTTCAGCGAGCGCGTCGGGAGGAACGTATGCGTCAGGCACAGCCATGCGCCCCACGCGATACCGCCCGCAACGCCAAGCCGCAGGATCCACATCACCAAGTCTGCGAAGTCGGTCAACATGTGCGCACACTAGCGCGCGGGCGACGCGCCGCTCAATGACGCGCGTCGCGCGGATCTTGTGATCAATTCACCAGCGTGCCGGTGGTTTGCGAGCGATCACAAGATGGCCGTCTTCCTTGCGGACGTATCCGCCGTCCGCAAGGTCCGAGAAGATGCGGCTGATCATCTCGCGCGAGGCGCCGACGCGCGCAGCGATGTCCTTGTGCGTGAGCTGCTCATCGATGACAAGCTTGCCCTCCTTTTCCTCGGCAAGCTCGAGCAGCAGGCGCGCCACGCGGCCGTAGACGTCCATGAGCGCGAGGCTGCGTACGTTCTCGGTCAGGTCCCGTACGCGGCGCGCCAGCTTGCGCATGATGTGCAGGGCGAGCTCGGGCTGCTTCTCCAGAAATCCGGTGAGTTCTGATCGCTTCACGATCGCGCACCGGCAGTCTTCGACCGCCATGACCGACGCCGAGCGCGGTCCGCCGTCGAACGTGACTTCGCCGAAGTACTCGCCGGCCGCGAGCTGGTTCAACTGCACCTCGCGGCCCTTGTCGTCCGCGACGTAGACGCGCGCCTTGCCGGACAGGACGATGTAGAGCGAATCGGTGTCGTCACCCTCCGTGACGATGATGGCTCGCTTGGGAAAGGCGCGCACGGTCGCGACCGCGGCGATCTTGTCGAGCAGCGGCTGCGGCAGTACTTCAACCGTCCGGTCCTTCATGGCCTCCTCGAGCCCCCCGGCGGGCAATTTGTTCCCGCATTGTGCGGTCGCACATCGGCGCGGACAAGACCCCCATTCGCCGCCGCGCCAGTCGGACAAGGTGAATACATCACCAACTTGGCGCGCCGCACTTCGCTGACCGGCCCGCCGGCGAGGTCTACATTGGGTCCATCTGATACGCGGAGGTTGTCATGACGAAGACCGAGCACCTGCAGTTCCTGGTCCTGATGATCCCGACGATCCTTATCCTGGTCGCGGCCGCAGTGTCGATGGCGGATCTCGAAGTTCCGGCCGACCCGACCTACGCGATAGCGACCGCCTACATGGCGGCGGTGGACGAATAACAAGGGTTGGGGGAACCTCAGCGGGCAGATGGACTTTTCCCAAGGGAAGGCCATACTGCCCCGCTGAGGTAGTGTCTGGGGGAGGCAAGTACGGATACCCATAGGCGCCGGCTCCTCGCCGGCTTCGCCGCCATTTTCGTCGTTGCGCGCGTCGCCGCTCAAGGTACGCGCCCCCGGATTCTGTGGCTCAGCCTGATCCCGCCCGCTGGGCGCGCCGGCGGGCTCGTGCCATTCCTGGAGGGAATGGCCGGCCAAGGCTACGGCGTCGGGGCGTTCGGCCTCGACGAATGCTGGGGCGATAACTCGTGCGAAATGCCGATCGAGCTGCCGAACACGGTCGAGCTGGTGGTCAATCTCAAGAGCGCGCAGGCGCTCGGAATCACGATTCCGCCCTCGATCCTGC
>JAICPQ010000248.1 GCA_025929745.1 Burkholderiales bacterium
GTTGGCGTCCCCACGGGGATTCGAACCCCGGTTACCGCCGTGAAAGGGCGATGTCCTAGGCCTCTAGACGATGGGGACTGCGGACTTCAACAAGGTTGGCTGGTGGAGGTAACCGGGATCGAACCGGTGACCTCTTGCATGCCATGCAAGCGCTCTCCCAGCTGAGCTATACCCCCAACCAAGGGGCGAAATTATAGCCGATGAGATGCGCATCAACCCTTGCACGGGCCGAGGCGCTTGCCGCTCACCTTGGTGCGCAGCTCGAATTTCTGGCCGTGCACCTCGCCGGTCATGTGAGTCTCGCCTTCGATCGACGCGCGGCTCAGGCGCGCGGAGCCCGTGCCGCGCATGCTGGGTTTCGCACATTCCATGACCCAGGTGTAGGTGTCGGCGCTCTTCGCGCCGGGCGTGACTTTGCAATCTCCCTGCCGGGTCTGCTGCGCCATCCAGCGATCAGGATTCGCGGCGTCGTCCTTCTTGATGCAGCGTTTGAAGCTTGTCATTTGCGGACCGGGAAAGAGGCGCGAGGTCGACGTGGCGGTGAATTCCCATTCGCCCGGATCGACTTCCGCCGCGAACGCCGGCATGGCAAGCAGTAGGAGGACAAGAAGCGGAGTTGCTCTCAGTTGCATTCACCTGTTCGGCGGCCCTTGACCTTCGAGCGGGCCTCGAATGTTTCACCCTTCGCCTGGAGCTCGCCTTCGAACGCATCGCGCCGGTAGCGTAGTTCCCCCGAGCCCTTCATCGGTTGCTTCGAATTGCACACCACTTCGAACGTAATGACGCTACCCGTATCACGCGGGTTGGAGAACGTGCAGCGCCGCCCGATGGAGGTGCCGAAAAGCCGCAGTGGATTCGCGACATCCTCGGCAGTGAGGCAGCGCTCGCGCAAGGCCACCGACGGTTCACGAATGCCGCGCAGCTGGGTAGTCGCTTCGAGGTGCCACTGGCCGGGATCGATATCCATTCAATCGGTCTCCAGGTGCTGCGCGAGCCGTGTCAGCACCATTTCGCGCCCGAGAAGCTCGAGCACGGCGTCGATGGAGGGCGTCTGCGTGCGCCCGGTGACGATGTGGCGCAGCGGCATCGCCACCTGCGGCATCTTGAGGCCGCTCGACTTCGCCACGTCCTTGATCGTATCGTTGATCGCGGCGCGCTCCCACGGCACAGCCGCGAGGCGCGCTTTTAGCGTGCGCAGCGCCTTGAGCGCGTCGGCGCCAAAGTCGCTTGGCCGCACCTTGAGCTCATACACATAGAAGAGCATTGCCTCGTCGGCGAGCTGCGGGATCGAGTTCGCCCGGTCCTTGACGAGGCGGATCACGCGCTCGAGGTCAGGCCCGCCGCCGGGCTGCACGCCGCGCGCGCGCAGCTCCGGCTCGACTAGCGACGCAAGCCGCGCCTCGGGGGCGTTCTTGATGTACTGCTGGTTCAGCCAGGCGAGCTTCTCGGGGTTGAACTGCGCGGCGGAGCGGCTCACGTGCTCCAGATCGAACCACTCGATGAACTGCCGGGACGAAAAAATTTCCTCGTCGCCGTGCGACCAGCCGAGCCGCGCGAGGTAGTTTCCGAGCGCTTCCGGCAGATAGCCCTCGTCGCGATACTGGAGCACGCTCACCGCGCCGTGCCGTTTGGAGAGGCGCTCGCCGTCGGCGCCAAGAATCATGGGGACATGCGCGAAGTGCGGCAGGCTTGCTTTCAGCGCCTCGAAGATGTGGATTTGGCGAGGTGTGTTGTTGACGTGGTCGTCGCCGCGAATGACATGCGTGATGTCCATGTCGATGTCATCGACCACCACGCCGAAGTTGTAGGTCGGCACGCCGTCCGCGCGCAAGAGAACCAGATCGTCAAGCTCGGCGTTGGGAAAGCTCACCACGCCCTTCACGAGATCCTTCCAACCGACCTCGCCGGTTTCCGGGGTGCGAAAGCGCACCACCGGCTTCACGCCCTCGGGGATCTTGCGGCCTCTCGCGCGCTCGGGGCGCCAGCGGCCGTCATAGCGCGGTTTTTCGCCTCGTTGCAGCTGCTCGCGCCGCAGTTGCTCGAGGTCCTCGCGCGACATGTAGTCGTAGTAGGCGTGCCCCGAAGCGATGAGCTGGTCGGCGACTTCCTTGTAGCGCGCAAGGCGCTGCATCTGGAAGAACGGCCCCTCGTCCCATTCGATGCCGAGCCATTGCAAGCCGTGCAGGATCGCGTCGACCGACTCTTTCGTCGAGCGCTCGAGGTCGGTGTCCTCGATGCGCAGGACGAAGGCGCCGCCGTGGCGGCGCGCGTACGCCCAGGAGAAGAGCGCGGTCCGCGCCCCGCCGACGTGCAGGTAGCCGGTGGGACTCGGCGCGAACCGGGTACGGACCTTCAGTCGGTGCCGCCCTCGACCGCAAGGCGCTGCGCGCGCCAGCGCAGCATGCCGCCGGAAAGGTTCGCGACCTTGTCGAAACCCGCCTTTCCGAGCATGAGAGTGGCGTGCGCCGAGCGGGCTCCGGAACGGCAGACCACCACGACGGGCTGGGCCTTCTTTAGCTCCGAAGCGCCTTCGTTCAGCTTGCCTAGCGGCACCAGCTTCGCCCCGGGGACGTGGCCGAGCGGGCCGTTGTATTCCTCGGGCTCGCGCACATCGACGATCTGCACGTCTTTCAGGTGCTCCTCGAGCCAGTGCGGCTGCACCTCCCAGATTCCGGCGAACGTATAAGTGAGCGGGGCCCAGTCGGGGTCGAGCGAAGTGGTGGTCTGCGGCTTTCCGCACTTCAGGTTCGCCGGTACGGCAACGTCCATCTGCTTGGGGTGCGGCAGCCCGAGGTTCGTCATGTAGCCGACGAAATCGCCTTCGCCGATCGATTCGGCGAGGCGCGGGTTGTAGAGCTTCTCCTCGCCGACGCTCGTCACGGTGAGGCCGCGGTAGTCATGGCCGGGGTAGATCAGGCAGCGGTCCGGCAGCGAGAAGATCTGCTCGCGCACGCTGCGATAGAGCTGGCGCGCATCGCCGCCCTGGAAGTCGGTGCGGCCGCAGCCGCGGATGAAGAGCGCGTCGCCGGTGAAGGCCATCGAGTGGTCGTCGAGCACGTAGGTCGTGCAGCCGCTGGTGTGCCCGGGTGTCGCGCGCGCCTCGAGGTAGCGCTTGCCGAATGCGAGGCGCTCGCCCGGTTCGAGATAACGGTCCGCGCCTTCGGCGTTGGAGGAGCGAGAAAGCGCGATGCGGCTGCCGAGCTTCTCGCGCAGCAACCAGGCACCGGTCACGTGGTCGGCGTGCACGTGTGTCTCGATGGTCCACGCGAGCTTGAGGCCGAGCTCGTCGATGAGCGCCGCGTCGCGCCGCGCCTGCTCGAACACCGGGTCGATCAACACCGCCTCGCGCGAGGCCGGATCGGCGAGGAGATAGGTGTACGTCGAAGATTGGGGATCGAAGAGCTGCCGAAAGATCATCGGGCCTTTGCTAGAATTCTTCCCGTCGCCGGATCGGGTGCTTAGCTCAGCGGTAGAGCACTTCCTTCACACGGAAGGGGCCAGAGGTTCGA
>JAICPQ010000174.1 GCA_025929745.1 Burkholderiales bacterium
CGACGAGATCCACCGGATCGCCCGCCCGGCCGAGGAGCTCCTGTACGTCGCGATGGAGGACTTCCGGGTCGACGTGGTGATCGGCAAGGGCCCGGGCGCGACCGCCATCCCGCTGGAGGTGGCGCCGTTCACGCTGGTCGGCGCGACCACCCGCGCCGGCATGCTCACCAACCCGTTGCGCGACCGCTTCGGCATCGTGTCGCGCCTGGAGTTCTACGGCGAGGCCGACCTCACGCGCATCGTGCAGCGCTCGGCGCGCCTTCTGAAAGTCGCGCTCGAGGACGAAGGTGCGCGCGAGATCGCGCGCCGCTCGCGCGGCACGCCGCGCGTCGCGAACCGGCTGCTGCGCCGGGTGCGCGACTACGCGCAAGTAAAGGCCGACGGCAGAGTGTCGAAGGCGCTCGCCGAGGCGGCACTCAAGATGCTCGACGTCGACGCGCTCGGCCTCGACATGATGGACCGCAAGCTCCTCCTCGCGGTGATCGAGAAATTCGGCGGCGGGCCGGTGGGACTCGACAACCTGGCGCACGCGGTGGGAGAGGAAGCCGACACCATTGAAGACGTGCTCGAGCCCTACCTGATCCAGCAGGGCTATCTGCAGCGCACGCCGCGCGGGCGCATCGCCACGCTGCTCGCCTATCGCCACTTCGGCATCGTCGCGCCGGCGGCGATGAAGGATCTCCTGTCCGATACCTGAAGATCCCGGTCCGGGTGTATTACCAGGACACCGATGCCGGAGGTGTCGTGTTCCATGCGCAGTACCTGTCGTTCATGGAGCGCGCGCGCAGCGAACTGTTGAACGAGGCGGGCATCGAGCTCGCCGCGTTCGTCGAGCGCCACGGCACGCTCTTCATGGTCCATCGCATCGACGTGAAATATCACCGGCCCGCAAGCCTCAACGACGTTCTGTCGGTGAGCGCCGAAGTGGCTAAAATGGGCCGCGCGAGCCTCGTGTTCCACCAGCGTGTGGAACGCGGCACCGAGCTTCTGGTCGAAGCCGACGTGACGCTCGCGCTGGTCGAGCGCCGGCGCATGAAGCCGGTGCGCGTGCCCGACGAACTCGAAAAGGCTTTGCGATGACGCTCACCCAAGACCTCGACATCTGGACGCTCATCCTGCACGCCAGCATCGTGGTCAAGGTGGTGATGCTGCTGCTCGTCGCCGTGTCCTTCATGTCCTGGATGTTCATTTTCCAGAAGTGGTTCGCCATCCGGCGCGCCCACTCGCAGACCGACAAGTTCGAGCGCGAGTTCTGGAGCGGCAACGACTTGAACGCGCTCTACCAGGGGGCGGTGAACCACCGCCATACCGTCGGCAGCCTGGAGCGCATCTTTGAGGCGGGATTCCGCGAGTTCGCGAAGCTACGAAGCGGGCAGCGTGGCGGCACCGACGCGAGCAACATGGTCGACGGCGCGCGCCGCGCCATGCGCGCCGCGTTCCAGCGCGAGATGGATTTCCTCGAGCGCCATCTCGCATTCCTTGCCTCGACCGGCTCCGTGAGCCCGTACGTTGGCCTCTTCGGCACGGTGTGGGGCATCATGCATGCGTTCCGCAGCCTCGCCAACGTCCAGCAGGCGACGCTCGCGCAGGTGGCGCCGGGCATCGCCGAGGCGCTCGTCGCCACCGCGATCGGCCTCTTCGCCGCGATTCCTGCGGTGGTCGCGTATAACCGCTACTCGCACGACATCGAGCGCCTCGCCAACCGCTTCGAGAGCTTCATGGAAGAGTTCTCGAACATCCTGCATCGCCAGGCGGTGCGCTGATGGCGCTCCACAAGAAGCGCCGGCCGGTGCACGAGATCAACGTCGTGCCCTACGTCGACGTGATGCTCGTGCTGCTTGTCATCTTCATGGTGACCGCGCCGCTCGTGACGCCCGCTGTCATCGATCTGCCGACCGTCGACAAGGCGAGCGCGCCGCGCGTCGTGCCGCTCGAGATCTTCGTGAAGAGCGATCAGGGTCTCGTCGTGCGCCAGCGCGACGCGCGCGGCGGCGTGGTGAACGAGCAGTCTCTCAGCCGCGCGCAGCTCGCCGGTTTCATCAAAAGCGTGCGCGCCAAGAACCAGGATGTCTCCGTCCTCATCGGCGGCGACAAGAACGCGCGCTATGAAGCGGTGCTGCAGGTGATGGACGAGCTGCGCAAGCAGGGCGTGCAGAAGGTCGGTCTGCAGGTAAAGACCGCACAGCAGTGAGCACGCTCGCCTGGGACCTCTGGCGATACCAGGAGCGCGGCATGGGCCCGGCGTTCGCGCTGTCGGCCCTGATGCACATCCTGCTCGTCGCGATCCTGGTCCTCGGCGTGCGCTGGCAGGTCTCCGCGCCGGATATCGTGACCGTCGATCTGGTCGAGGCGCTTCCGCCGCCACCGCCGCCCGCACCACCCGCGCCGGTGGTGCAGCCGCCCAAACCGGTGCCGGCGCCCGAACCGAAGCCGCTGCCCCGGGTCGAAAAGCCCCAGATCGCCATTCCGGACAAGCCGAAACCGAAGCCCAAGCCCGAGCCCAAGCCTGCACCGCCCAAGGAGGATCCCGAGTTCCAAAAGCGCCTGCAGGAGCAGATGGCCGAGGAGCAGAAAAACCTGGAGATTCAGCGCCAAGAGCGCGAGCTGCGAGAGCTGATCGCCAAGCAGCAGGCGCGCCAGCAAGCCGACGCAGCGCGCGCCGCTTCCGCCGCACGCGCGAAGGCATTGAACGAATACATCTTAAGTATCCAGATCAAGGTGAAGTCGGGCTGGATCCTGCCGCAGGATATCCAGGGTAATCCCCAGGCGTTATTCGACGTCGTGCAGCTGCCGACCGGCGAGGTGCTTTCGACCAAACTCGTGCGCTCGAGCGGCAATCCGGCCTACGACGCGGCGGTGGAACGAGCAATCCTGAAAGCCTCTCCGTTGCCGCTGCCCGCCAATAGGGAACTATTCGCCCGGGAACTGAGACTTACTTTCCGGCCGCTGGACAAATAGCATGGCCCTTCGGGACAACAACATGGGGCGCTTCCTTCTAGCTCTTCTTCTGTCCGCCACGGCGCTGGATGCCGCGGCGCAACTTCAGATCGAAATCACCGGGGCGGGCGTGCAGCGAACGCCGATCGCCATCGTCTCGTTCCCGGGCGAGCAGAATGTCGGCACGAGCCTCACGGCAATCGTGCGCGCGGATCTGGAGCGCAGCGGCCTTTTCCGCGGGCTCGAAATCCCGCCGCTCGCGCCGCATCCGAACGAGAACTCGCCCATCAACTACGGCGAATGGCGCTCGCGCCTCGCCGATGCGCTCGTCGTCGGGTCGGTGGCGCAGAACCCCGATGGCCGCTTCGAGGTGCGCTTTCGCGTCTACGACGTGGTGAAGCAGGCGCCAATGGGCGCCATCGCGTACCTCTTCACCAAGGACAACGCGCGCGCCGCGGCGCACCGCATCGCCGACTTCGTCTACGAGAAAATCACCGGGGAGAAGGGTGTCTTTTCGACCCAAATCGCCTACGTGGTGAAGCGCGCCGAGGCCTACGAGCTGCAGATCGCCGACGCGGACGGCGAGCGCGCCCAGTACCTGCTGCGCTCCAACGAGCCGATCATCTCGCCGGTCTGGTCGCCCGAGGGCCGGCGCATCGCCTACGTGTCGTTCGAGTCGAAGAAGCCGGTGGTCTACGTGCATCACCTGTCGGAGAACAAGCGTCAGGTCGTCGCGAGCTTCCGCGGTTCGAATTCGGCACCGGCATGGTCGCCGGACGGCAAGACCATCGCGGTGGTCCTCTCGGTCGAGGGCGGGTCCCAGATCTACCTCATCAGCGCCGACGGCAGCGGCCCGCGGCGGCGCATCAGTAACTCCGCCTCGATCGACACCGAGCCGCGCTATTCCACCGACGGCAAGTGGATTTATTTCACATCGGACCGCGGCGGCAGCCCGCAGATCTACCGCATGGCCTCCACCGGCGGGGAGCCGCAGCGCGTCACCTTCCGGGGCAGCTATAATGTGTCGCCGCGCCCCAGCCCCGACGGCCGTCTTCTGGCCTATGTGACCCGCGACGGCGGCCGGTTCCAGGTGGCGCTGCTCGATTTGTCTAACCAACAAGTGCAGGTCATTACCGACAGCGATCGCGACGAGTCGCCGAGCTTCGCCCCGAACGGCAGGATGATTTTGTTTGCCACGGTGAAGGGCGGCCGCGGCGTGCTGTCGGCGGTGTCCTCCGACGGACGCATCCGCCAGCACCTGCCTTACTCGGGCGGCGACGTGCGGGAGCCGTCCTGGGGCCCGTTCATCGAATGAAAGGAGCGAACTGCATGCGCCTCATCGTCGTGTTGTCTGCCCTCGCGTTGCTTGCGGGGTGCCAAACCACTCCCGAAGATCAGCAGCCCTCCGCGGCCGGTGTCGAAGAGCGCAAGCCGGGCGCGAAGCCCGGCGTGCAGGCGAAGCCGGTCGAGCGCCCGCAGGTCGGCAGTGTGGACGCGACCAAGCCCGGCGCCGCCGGCAAGAGCCCGGCCGGCGCCCTGAAGGATCCGTCGAGCCCGCTTTCGCGCCGCCAGATCTTCTTCGATTACGACAAATTTGAAGTGAAGGACGAGTACCGTCCGGTGATCGAGGCGCATGCCAAATATCTGCGCGACAACGCCAACGCCAAGATGCTCGTGCAGGGCAACGCCGACGAGCGCGGCAGCCGCGAGTACAACGTCGCGCTCGGCCAGCGGCGCTCCGACAACGTCAAGAAGATGCTGGTCCTGCTCGGCGCGCGCGAGGCGCAGGTCGAGGCGGTGAGCCTCGGCGAGGAGAAGCCAATGTGCGCCGACCACAATGAACAATGCTGGGCCAAGAACCGGCGCGGCGACATGCTCTACGGCGGCGAGTATTGATGCGCCTTCTTCTCTTCCTCCTCGCCTCTAGCCTCAGCGCGGGCGCGCTGGCGCAGGGCATCTTCGACGACAACGAGGCGCGCCGGCGCATCGACCGACTGCGGCAGGAAGTCGAAGCGCACCGCCAGGCCACCGAGGCGCGGATCGCCAAGGCGGAGCAGTCGGCGCAGGAGGCGGCCGAGCGCGCCGGCGACCGCGGCGCGCTGATCGAGCTCTCCGGGCAGCTCGAAGGCCTGCGCAGCGAGATGGCGCGCATGCGCGGCCAGCTCGAGGTGCTGAACCATCAGGCCGAGACTGCCGAGGGACGGCAAAAGCAGCTGTATCTCGACATCGATACGCGACTGCGCAAGCTGGAGCAGGCGCGCGAGCAGCAGGCGGCCGTGCCCGAAAAGCCGCCCGCGCCGACTACGCCACAGCCTACGGCGGAGCCCGAGCCCACACCCGCCGAAGCGAAGGCCTATCAGGCGGCGCTCGACCAGTTCAAGCTCGGCAACTACACGCTTGCTGTCGCGGCCATGCAGGGTTTCCTTGTTACGTATCCCAACAGCACACTCGCGCCGAACGCGCAGTACTGGATCGGCATGGCGCATTCCGGCCAGCGCGATTACAAAAGCGCGATCGCCGCGCAGCGCAAGCTGCTGTCCTCCTATCCGGACAGCCCGAAGGCACCCGACGCGATGCTCAGCATCGCGAGCGCCCAGGAAACCATGGGCGACCGCGCCGCGGCGCGCAAGACGCTGGAAGAACTGATCGCCAAGTACCCGGGGAGCAGCTCTGCGACGAGCGCGAAGCAGCGCCTCGCCGCTTCCGCCAAGCGTTGAACGAAGCGCATCTGTACGTTGCCGGGGGAGCCTTCCTCCTCGCCGCCATTTTTGGCGCGGTCGGCAACAAGACGCACTTCTGCACCATGGGTGCCGTCTCCGACTGGGTCAACATGGGCGACACGAGCCGCCTTCGCATGTGGCTCCTCGCAATGGCGGTCGCGCTGCTGGGCTCGAGCGCTCTTCACCTCGCCGGAATCGTCGATCTCTCGAAGTCGATCTACCCGGGCCCGAACTTCACCTGGCTTTCGCACCTCGTCGGCGGATTCCTCTTCGGCGTCGGCATGACACTCGGCTCGGGCTGCGGCTCGAAGACCTTGATCCGCGTCGGCGCGGGGAATCTCAAGTCGCTCGTGGTGTACATCTTCCTAGGCATCGCCGCCTATATGACGCTGCGCGGGCTGTTCGGCGCATTCCGCGTCGGCGTGC
>JAICPQ010000076.1 GCA_025929745.1 Burkholderiales bacterium
AGAGAAGGTCTAAGGGTCGCCCCCGCGAAGGCGGGGGCCCAATTTTCTTTTCTTTAAGAAAAAAGGGTCTCGGCGCTTACTGGAATTCTGCCGAACTCCAGCGTGCGCTTGATGCGGTAGAGCTCGCCGGAGCCGAGCTTGTGCCCGCGCGAGAGATCCACAAGCTTCTGCGGCTTCCACGGGTTGCCGTTTGCATCACGGATCACCATGACGCGCGGCTGCAGGCGCAGGTCGAGATTCTGCGTGATGACGATGCCGACCTCGCCCGAGTTGAGCTCGATCAGGCTGCCGAGCGGGAAGATGCCGACGAATCGGATGAATTGCTCGACGACGTAGGCGTCGAACAGCGTGCCGCGCCACTTATAGATCATGCCCAGCGCGGTCGACGGCGCGACCGGCTCGCCATACGGGCGGCGCGCGGTGAGCGCATCGAAGGTATCGACGATTCCGGCGATCGAGCCGACGAGGCCGATGTCGCGCCCGCGCAGACCTTTCGGATAGCCGCTGCCATCGTGGCGCTCGTGGTGGAGGAAGGCGAGCTCGGCGAGCGCCGGTGGCAGCCCGGGTGTGGCGTTGAGGATCTCGGCGGAATGCACGACGTGGCTCTTCGCGAGCTCGAACTCCTCCCGCGTGAGGCGCTCGCGCTTCTCGATGAGCGCGTCGGGCAGGCGAACCTTGCCCACGTCCTGCAGTAGGCCGACGTGCCCGAGCAGGCGGATGTCGTCGATCGACATCTCGAGGAAACGGCCGAACGCCGTCATGTACACCGAGACGTCGAGCGCGTGCGATTGCGTGTAGTCGCCCTTGCTCTGGAGCTGGGTGAAGAGGAGCAGCGCGTCGGCATTTCGCATCACGCTTTCCGTGATGCCGTTCACGGCCTCGGTCACGCGGTTTGCTTCGAGCGTCTTGCCCGCGCGCAGCGCGGCGAATGCGTCGTTCACCACAGCCATGCCGGCCGCGTGCATCGCGCTCGCTCTTGCGTATTCGTGCTCGACCGGCGCGACTTCGGCGTGCTTCTTCTTCCCGGTACGCGAGAGGTCAAGAGCGCTACTCGCCCCACCGGCAGGGGGCTTGGGCAGGTGCTCGACGGTCTCGCGCCGGTCGAGATCGACAAGCACCGTCTTGCAGAATTTTTTCAGCGTCTCGAGCTGCTCGCGCGTCTGCAGGAAGAAACCCTGGAACTGGAACGGCGTTTCGGTCCACGGGCGATCGAGCTCGGCCACGTACATGCCGAACTCAAGCTCGAGCACTGGGACCATTTTCCTCACGCGTTACTCCCTTAGCTTTTAAGATTACCGCATGTTGACCGACCTGCCGGAGCCGCTGAGGGAGCGCTGTGACTATATTTACAGTCGGCTCAAGATCGCGCTCGTCGCGACGCTTGTTCTGAGCTTTTTCTTCAGCGCGTTCCTGTGGCGCGCGCGTCCGGTCGAGCTGGTCGCGTTCTGGCAGGGCGTGATGGTGCTGCTCGCCGCGGCGCTCTGGATGATCGGCTGGGCCTATCGCCGCTCTCTGGGTCGGGAGAATCCCGAAGCATGGTTGCGCCGCGCGGCGTTCGCCGCCGGGATGCTGGGTGCCGGCTGGGGCTTCGCCGCGGCGGTTTTTTTCCCGGGCAGCCAAGCCGAACACGCGTTGATCTCCTTCGTCGTCGCCCTCGTCGCGGCGGCGGGCTTGCCGCTCTTTTCGACGGTCTGGTGGGTCTACGCCGCATACGGCGCGGCGGTCATGCTGCCGTTCGCGGTCGTCGTGTTCGCGCACGGCACGGAGTTCTTCCGCCTTTTCGGCGCGGCGGTCCCGCTTTTGTACGCGGCTTACGTCGCCACTGCCTGGCACCTCGGCAAAGCGTTCAGTACGGCGTACGGGCTGCGCAGCGCCTACGATCGGCTCTCCAACGACAACGCCGCGGTGCAGGCGCAACTCGCCGAGCAACTGGACAGCCTGCTCGACGCGCATCGCGAGGTGCAGGCCTATGGGCGCAAGCTGTCACTTTTCTCCGAGCGCGCGCCGATCGCGGTCTTAGAGCTCGACCCGCGCGCGACCATCCTCGACATCAACCCGGCGGCGGAGAACCTGTTCGGTTACGCCGCCCCCGAGATGGTCGGGCGCAACCTTTTCACCATGCTCCTCCCCGCCGATGATCGCGCGCGCACCGAGCACTGGTGGACCACGATGGTGCAGGAGGGCAAGCCCGCCACCATGACTGCGGAGCGCTGCCTGCGACGCGACGGCCTCGAGCTCGCCTGCGAATGGACCGTGACCCCGCTAGTGAACGACGCGAACGATGTGACTTCGATCGTGCTCCACGGGCGCGACATCACGCAGCAGCGCGCCTCCGAGCGCGTGCGCAGCGAGTTCACTTCGACGCTCAGCCACGAGCTGCGCACGCCACTCACCTCGATTCTGGGCTCGCTGCAGCTGGTGCAAAGCGGAGCGCTCGGCGAGCTGGCCGCCGAGCAGGCCGAGCTCATCTCGGTCGCGGAACGGAATGGCCAGCGGCTCCTCGATTTGATCAACGAGGTGCTCGACATCGAGAAAATCGAGTCCGGGCGCCTTGCGCTCGTGCCCGAGCCGATCGCGCTCAAGGGTCTGCTCGAAGAATCGCTGCGCTTGAACCAGGGCTACGCCGATCGTTTCAAGGTGCACCTTGCGCTCGTGGGCGAGCCGCCCGACGTGACGGTGCGCGCGGACCGTAAGCGCCTGATGCAAGCGATGACGAACTTCCTTTCGAACGCTGCCAAGTTCTCCCCGCCGGACGGCACCGTCGAGGTGAGCGCGCGACTCGAGGGCGACGGCGTGCGCGTCGAGGTCGGTGATCGCGGGCCGGGGATCCCGGAGAAATTCAGGAGCCGCATTTTCGGCCGCTTCGCACAGGCCGATTCGGCCGATTCACGCATCAAGGGCGGGACCGGGCTCGGGCTCTCCATCTCCAAGCGGCTGGTGGAGATGATGCAGGGCCGCGTCGGCTTCGAGGACCGCGCCGGCGGCGGCACCACCTTCTTCCTCGCGCTGCCGGTGATGAAGGCCGGCGCCGAGACAGCGGACAACGCGGTGCGCGTGCTTCTGACCGAATACGATTCCGTAACCGCGGAGTATCTGGCCATGGTGCTGGACAAGGGCGGCTATCACGTCGACACCGCGGCAGATGCCGCGGCGAGCCGCGAGCTCCTTAGCCGCTGGGAATACGCCGCGTGGCTGGTCAGCCGCCGGCTTCCGGGCGGCGAGGACCCGGTCAGCCTCGTCGCGGAGTTGCGTGCGCGCCTGCACAACACGAAGGTCATCGTGCTCGTCGGCGGGCAAAATGAGCAGGCTGAGGCGCCCGAAGCCGCAGGCAATGGCATCGTGGACTGCGTGGCGAAGAATGACTCGCGCGCGAACATCCTGGAGGCGGTCGAAAAGTGGATCGGCCGTGTCGCGCCGCAGCCGGGGACATAGGCGGCACCTGGGTTTCGTCAGCTTTATAGTGAAGGGATGGCGAACCCAATTGAATCGCTGCCGCGCGTCGCGCTTGCCGCGCTTCCGACGCCGCTGCAACCGCTCAAGCGCCTGAGCGCGGCGCTCGGCGGGCCGGAGATCTGGGTCAAGCGCGATGACCTCACCGGCGCCGGCGGTGGCGGCAACAAGGTGCGCAAGCTCGAGTTCCTGCTCGCCGACGCGCTAGCGCAGAAGGCGGATGTGGTGGTCACAGGCGGCGCGATCCAGTCGAATCACGTGCGCCAGACCGCGGCGCTCTGCGGCGCGCTCGGCCTCGCATGCGAAGGCGTGCTGAACGAGCCGCTGCCCGGCCGCGGCCCGGAGTACACGGTAAGCGGCAATGTGTTCCTCACGCGCCTCGCCGACGCCACGGTACACGTCATCCCCAATACTGCGGACACGGCCGAATACATGAAGCGCGTCGCACAAGGATCACGCGCGGCGGGAAAGCGTCCGTATGTGATGCCGGTCGGCGGCTCGACGCCGCTCGGCGCGGTTGGCTACGCCAACGCCGCGATGGAACTGTGCGAGCAGATGGACGACTTCGACACGATCGTGCTCGCGACCGGGAGCGGCGGCACGCAGGCCGGCCTGCTCGGCGGGCTCGCGCTCGAGGGTAGCGAGGCGCGCGTGCTCGGTTTCAGCGTCGGCGCGCCGCTCGAGCGCCAGCGCGGCAAGGTGCTCGACATCTTGTTGGGACTCGCGGAGCTGCTCGGCGTCGAGGTCCCGGAGGACGCCGTGATCGTCGACGACCAGAGCGTCGGGCCGGGCTACGGCGTGCCGACGCCCGAAGTGAAGGAGGCGCTCGCCATGGCCGCATCGCTCGAAGGTCTCTATCTCGATCCGGTCTACACCGGCAAATCGATGGCCGGACTCATCCGCCATGCGCGCGCCGGCCGCTTTCGCGCCGGCGAGAAGGTCGTCTTTCTGCATACCGGCGGACTGCCGGGCCTTTTCGGCTACGCGACCGAACTCAGCGCAGGAGCGAAGAAGCGATGACGAAGCTCGGTTCGATGAACCACCTGCGCCTCACGGTCAGCGACATCCCGCGCGCCGAGCGCTTCTACAGCGTCGTACTGGGCTTCCTCGGCTATCGCCTGGTTGAGCGCAGCCCGTTTCGCATCGCCTACGCCGCGCCGACGCCGAGCGGCAACCTGCAGTGGATGATTTTCAGCCTCCTGCGCAAAGGCTCGTCCAGCAAGCACGATCGCTATTCAACGGGCTTTCACCACCTCGCGTTCAATGCGGACACGCGCGAGCAGGTGGATGCGCTGCACGACGTTCTCAAGAAGATCGGCGCGACCGTCCTCGATGCGCCGGCCGACTACGACTTCGAGCCGGGCTACTACGCGGTGTTCTTCGCCGATCCCGACGGCATGAAGCTGGAGCTCGTGCACGTGCCGCCGGAAGGCAGCCAGCAGTATTGGCGCGAGCGCGAGCGCAACGGCGTCGTCGAGCTCGATCACTTGCCGCCGGGATACTGAGCGCCGTCTTCAGCGGTGAACCCGGTCGCGAACAAGGACTTCCTGTCCGGGCTCGTCTTCCTCGCGTTTGGCCTGGCGGCGATGGTGATCGCCGACCGCGACTTTCCGATGGGCACGCTCGCGCACATGGGTCCGGGCAATTTCCCGGCCGCGCTCGGCGTGGTGCTCGCGCTCTTCGGCGTGTTCCTCGCCGCGCGCGGCCTGGGCTGGAGTAAGACCGAGGCGCCGGTCCATTGGGATTTGCGGCCGGTCGGCTGCATCGTCGGCGCCATGGTCGCGTTCGGCTTCGTGCTGCCCCGGTTCGGGCTCATCGCCGCGCTGGTCGCGATGTTCGTGATCGCGGCATTCGCCGGCCGCGACCTGCGCTGGCGCGAAGTGGTCGTTCTGACCGTGGTGATGACGGCGCTCGCCGTGGGCGTGTTCGTCGTCCTTCTCAAGCTGCCCTTCCAGCTCGTGCCCGGGTTCTACCTTGTTTGAGAACCTGGCGCTCGGCTTCGCCGTGGCGTTCTCGCTCGAGAACCTCGCGTACTGCTTCGCGGGCGTCGCGCTCGGCACGCTGATCGGCGTGCTGCCCGGCATCACGCCGCTCGTCGCGATCGGCATGCTGTTCCCGCTAACGTTCACCCTGCCGCCAATTCCCTCGCTCATCATGCTCGCCGGCATTTACTACGGCGCGCAGTACGGCGGCTCGACGACTGCGATCCTCGTAAACCTGCCGGGCGAGACCGGTGCCGCGGTGACCTGCATCGACGGCTATCAAATGGCGCGGCAGGGAAGGGCGGGGCCGGCGCTCGCCGTCGCGGCTTTGTCCTCGTTCTTTGCCGGCTGTGTCGGAACGCTATTGATTGCCCTACTGAGCCCGCCGCTCGGCGAGTGGGCGCTCAAGTTTGGCCCGTGGGAGTACTGCGCGCTGATGCTTATGGGCCTCGTCGCCTCGGCGGTGCTCGCGCACGGCGACGCGGTTAAGGGCCTCGCCATGGTCGCGCTCGGCCTGCTTTTCGGCATCGTCGGTACCGACGTCAACTCGGGCTGGCAGCGCTACACGTTTGACGTGCCCTCGCTCTACGACGGCATCGGCTTCACGGTCATCGCGGTGGGTCTCTTCGCCGTGGCCGAGATCGCGCAGAACCTGGAATCGCGCGAGCTCCGCGCGGCGTTTACGGGTCGCGTGCCGCGGCTCATGCCAAGCCGTTCCGACATCGCCGACTCGGCGTGGCCGGCGGCGCGCGGCACCGCGATCGGCGCGGTGTTCGGCGTACTGCCGGGAACCGGACCTGCGCTTTCCTCTTTCGCCGCCTACATGCTCGAGAAGAAGCTTGCGGCGAGCCCAGAGCGCTTCGGCCACGGCGCCATCGAGGGCGTGGCGGCGCCGGAAGCCGCGAACAACGCCGCGGCGCAGACCGGGTTCATTCCCACGCTCACCCTCGGCATCCCGGGAAGCGCGGTGATGACGCTTATGGTGGGCGCGATGATGATGCACGGCCTCGCGCCCGGACCGAACGCCATCACCGAGAAGCCCGAGCTCTTCTGGGGAATCGTGGCGAGCATGTGGATCGGCAACCTCATGCTCGTGGTGCTGAACCTGCCGCTCGTGGGCCTCTGGGTGCGCCTCTTGAATGTGCCGTACCGCTGGCTCTTTCCGTCGATCGTCATGTTCTGCTGCATCGGCAACTACAGCGTGAACAACAATCCGGTCGACGTGTACCTGTGTGCCGCGCTCGGCCTGCTGGGGTATGTCCTCCTGAAATTGGAATGCGAGCCGGCGCCGCTGCTTCTCGGCTACGTGCTCGGTCCGCTTCTGGAAGAACACCTCCGCCGCGCGATGATTCTCGGCCGCGGTGACATGACGCCCTTCTTCACTCGGCCGATCAGCCTCGCGTTCATGCTCGGAGCGGCGCTCGTCCTCGTGCTCATGGTGCGCTCCGCAGCCTCGCAAAAGCGTCCCAGTCCTTGAGCTCGGTGCGTTTCTTGTTCACGAGGTCGTAGAGGTCCACGCCGACCATCAGGAAGGTGCTGTCGGGCTCGCTTCCTTCCCCCTTGTGGCGCGTGAGGCCGATCACGTAGTTGTCCCAGCGCAGCAGCGCGCCGATACCCGCGCCGCGACGGGTGCTCGACGTGACGACCAGCGACGCGCCCCACCAGTGCGCGTACGAATCGCCGCGATAGCGCACGAAGCCGAGCGGCTCGAGCATCACGCTTGCCTGCAGGTCGGCGGAAGACTGGCTGCGCAGGTCGATCTCGATGCCGGCGCTCGGACGCAACGCCACCCACTGCGTGCGGAAGAGCGGGTCGGCGTCATTGTCCGAAAGGCGCAGCCCGTTCAGCCACAGCTCCCATGGCCACATGGCAAGGCCGTTCTTGAGCAGGTCCTCGGCATCGCGCGAGGCTCTCTCAAGAATCGCCGCACGTGTCTTCATGACGGGCAGCTCGTGCTCGATGCGGATGCGCTCGGCAAGAAGCGCGGCGGTCGCGACCTCGACGAGGTATTGGGGAACCGATGGCGCGCAGGAAATGGTGATCGTCTCGGCCGGCACGCTGCGAAAAATCTTCTCGGTATTGCCCTCCGGCGCGACGTCGAAGGAGCGGCCCTGCGGGTTGCGTAGCACCGCGAGGAAGCGCGCGACTTCCGGTCTGGTGCGCTCGTTTCCCACGGCGGCGGCCAGCGCGTCGGCGAGCTTGCCGTAGGCGGTTGCCTCCGAGCTCTTGATTGACGGCTGGCGCAACGCATCGCAGAGGAAGATCGCGTCGCCGCGCAGCTCGGCCGCGCCGGCGCAGGTGGCGAAGAGAAAGAGAATGAATGCGGCGCGACGCATCACAGGAGGCCGATCGCCTTGTAGTATTTTTCCGTCGCATCGCGCAGCTTCATCGGCTGCCGATCGCGCCGGGCGGCGGTGCGCAGCTTCCTCTTGAGCTTGCTGCGCTCCTGCGTGAGCCACCCGGCGAGCTGCCCGCCGAATCCATTCCACACTGGCGCCTCAGCGAGCGTCTGCGCCTTCTGGTAGCCGGCGCCGCTGAACTGCGGAATGAGAAGCCGGAAGATCTCGCAGTGCACCGCCGGATGCGCGAGGTAATGCGCTAGATCGTGGATGTTCTCGCTGTGGAAATGGCCGACGCGCACATTCTTCTTGTCGGGCCGCCACGGGCCGGGCTCGAACGCGCCGCCGACGACGCTGATCGGGTCGAGCTCGTGGTTGATGGACCACAGGGCGTGGCAATCGTAGGCGCCGTTGCGCTCTAGCTCCGAGTAATAACCGGATTGGTGCAGGACCGGCGAAGTGTCGCTTACGAGGAAGAGACCGTGCAGGTTGACCGCGAGGTCGCCCGGCGGCGCGGTGGAGGAGAGCGCGGCGGAAAAGTTCGGGTCGGCGGCAAGCTGCTCGTCATCCGAAACCCAGCGGCCGCTGGCGAGCTGATACAGCGCGTCCTGCGCGACCGTGGTGCCAAGGGAATGCGCCGCGAGCGCGAACTTTGGCGGGCTGCGCCGATCGCGCAGGGCGGCTTCGTTCTCCTCGAGAATCGTGGAAGCGATGAGCGAATTGATCCTGAGCCGCGCGGCGCGCGCGACCAGCGCAAAGCCGCAGTAGAGAAGCACATCACCGCCGTAGCGCGCGAAGATACTGCGCTCGTCGCCAGCCTTTTTGAGGAGCTGCGTGACCTTGCTCGTCCAGTTGAACCCGCCTGTCGGCGCCGGCAGAGTCGCGGCGAGCTCGGCCCAGCGGTCGAGCACCGTGTCAAAGATGTCGTCGTACTTGATCTCGACGAGGGTGAGGTACTGGTCGAGCGACTTGCCGGCTTCGAAGCACTCCGGATAGAGCTTCATCGCAGCCTGGAGCGCGGCGAGCGGATCGCGGCTCCAGCCCTTGGCGTGCCGTCCGACCCCATGCAAGAGAAACAGGACGTTCACGCGCGCATTGTCGACACGGAGCTCGCGCGTTCGCAAGGGTGAAAATAACGAGACGCATAGATAAAGAAGGGCCGGAGGTCTCCGGCCCTCGAGTCGCGCCCTAGTGCAGCGTCGCGAGAACTTCTTCTTGTTGGACCTTCAGGTCGACGTACTGGACCTGCAGGTTACGCCCAGCGCTCGGCACGAAGCCGACGCCGGCCTCGACCACGGCGCGCAGCACGCCGTTTTCGTAGACCAGGGCGACATAGCCTTGCGGAACGAACAGAAGCATCGTCGGCCTCCTTTCTTTCAAAGAATCAGTCCAAGCCGCGCCGCCCGACATGCGGAGCTCGCGCGCGGCTTGCGCGTAGGCGACCCCGCGTGAGAGCTGGCGCAGCACATCGACTTCACGTGCGGTCAAGGCGGACGTCTCTTCCAAAACGCTCGCCCGATTGCTGGGTCCAGAAACAAAAAAGCCCGGAGCGCTGGCGCGTCCGGGCTTTGGGAGAGCAGGCGCTATCGCGCTAGCAGGCCTCCGCGTCCGGACGCGCAGCGTCCTCGCCGGATATCCGGCGATCTCGCAGGCAGTTGTGCGTTTTCAACGGCTGCATTGCGTCCTCGCTCCAAGAGGGCGCGCATTCTGCTCGCGCGCCGCGTCCAAAGTCAACACCCGACAAACGTTATGCGGCGCTTTGCGGTTGACCGAATCAGGACTCTGACCCCGAATTAGGTTTGCTCCTTAGCTCATGCAGGATTTCTTGCGTGTGCTCGCCCAGGCGCGGGGGACGGCGCGCTTTTCCGTCGCTGGCGTGGTTGGAGAGCTTGATCGGGTTGCCGAGGACACGGAAGCCGGCGAGGCCGGGATCGTCGAAGTCGAGGAGCATCTGGCGCGGCTGGATCTGCGGGTCGGCGAGGGCTTCGGCGACCGAGCGCACCCGGCCGCACGGTACTGAGGCCGCCTCCAGGCGGCGCGCAAGCTCATCGACGCTGAACTGGGCGAACGCGCGCTCGAGCTCGACCTTCAACTCTGCCCGGTTCTTCACCCGATCGGTGTTGGTGCGAAAGCGCGGATCGTCGACGAGGTGGCCGAGACCGACCGCTTCGCAAAGCTGCTTCCAGAGGCGGGGATTGGCCGCGGCGATCATCACCATCCCGTCTTTGGCGCGCAGCGTCTCGTAAGGCGCGAGCAACGGATGGTCGTTGCCGCTGCGCCTCGGGCTGCGGCCCGTGGCGTGGAGAATGCCGGCCGGCATCGAGAGCGTTGAGAGCACCGAATCGAAAAGCGCGATGTCAACGTGCTGGCCGCGGCCGGTGCGATCGCGCTCGCGAAGCGCAAGGAGGATGCCGCCGAAGGCGTAGAGTCCCGCCAAGTAATCGGTCATGGCGATGCCGGTGCGCATCGGCGGCCCGTCGGCCTGGCCGGTGATGTCCATGAACCCGGACTCGGCCTGCGCGACCGGGTCGTACCCCGAGAGGTGGCGCTTCGGCCCGTTCTTGCCGTACCCGCTGATCGAGCAGTGCACGATCCGCGGATTCAGGCGGCGAACCTCTGCGACGCCCAAATCCAGCTTGTCCAGGCTGCCGGGCCTGAAGTTCTCGAGAAACACGTCGGCGCTTTGCAGCAAGCTTCGCAGCACATCGCCGCCTTCCGCGCTCTTGAGATCGAGCGCCAGACTGCGCTTGCTGCGGTTCACGCCGAGGAAGTAAGCGCTCCAGCCGTCCCCGACGAACGGTCCCCAAGCGCGAGCGTCGTCGCCGGTGTTGGGCTCCTCGACCTTGATGACGTCGGC
>JAICPQ010000013.1 GCA_025929745.1 Burkholderiales bacterium
ATAGATGAGCGGCCAGATCTTGTCGAGGTCGCGCCCGAGGATCGGCGAGGAAATGGCGCCTTGCCGCGCGCGGATCCAGTTCACATTGCCGCGCAGGGTGTTGATCTCGCCGTTGTGGCAAATCATGCGGAACGGGTGCGCCAGGTCCCACGACGGGAAGGTGTTGGTCGAGAACCGCTGGTGCACGAGCGCAAGGGCCGACTCGACGCGTGCGTCCTTCAGATCGAGGTAGTACTCGCCGACCTGATAGGCGAGCAACATTCCTTTGTAGCAGACGGTGCGCGCCGACATCGACGGCACGTAGAACTCCTTGCCGTGCTTCAGCCTCAGCGCCTGGATGGCGTGACCCGAGCTTTTGCGGATGATGTAGAGCTTGCGCTCGAGCGCATCCGTGACGGTGACGCGCCGGCCGCGACCGATGAACACCTGCCGGATCACGGGCTCGATCTTCTTTGCCGGCTCGGCGAGGTCGGCGTTGTCGACCGGTACGTCGCGCCAGCCGAGCAGCACCTGCCCTTCATCCTTGATCGCACGCTCGATCTCGTACTCGCAGGCGATGCGCGACGCAGGATCACGCGGCAGGAATACCATGCCGACGCCGTACTGGCCCGCGGGCGGCAGCTTCACGCCGAGCTTCGCCATCTCCTCGCGATAGAAGCGATCGGGGATCTGGATCAGGATGCCGGCGCCGTCGGAAAGCTTGGGATCCCAGCCCACCGCGCCGCGGTGGCTCAAGTTTTTCAGCACGCCGAGGCCCTGCTCGACGATCGCGTGGGACTTCCTGCCCTTGATGTGCGCGACGAAGCCGACGCCGCAGGCGTCGTGTTCATGAGCGGGGTGGTAAAGCAACTCCATGACCGGGCTAGCCAATATACATTTACTGCGCTGCAGCGACAACGGCTCGGCGCACCTGCGCGTCGTCGATGTCGGCGGCGAGGCGCGCGCGCCCGATCGTTTCGAGCACGACGAAGCGCGTTCTCCCCCGCGCGGCTTTCTTGTCGAGCGCCATGAGCTCGAGCAGGCGCTCCGGCGCGAGCGCGGGGCCAGTCACCGGCAGTCCGGCGCGCTTCACGACCTCGCGCACGCGCTCGACATCAGTTTTTTTCAAGTACCCCATTAGCTGGGAGAGCTCGCTAGCCATGACCATCCCGGCGGCTACCGCCTCGCCGTGCAGCCAGGCGCCGTAGCCCGTCGCCGCCTCGATCGCGTGGCCGAAGGTATGGCCGAAGTTGAGAAGCGCGCGCGCGCCCGACTCGCGCTCGTCCTCGGCCACGATGGCGGCTTTGAGCTCGCAGCTGCGGCGCACCGCGTGCATCAGCGCGTTGCGGTCCTTGCGGACCAGCTTGTCGACGTTGGCCTCGAGCCAATCGAAGAACGGCGCGTCGAGCGCGAGGCCGTGCTTGATCACTTCGGCGATGCCGGCGCGCAGCTCGCGCTCGGGCAGCGTGTCGAGCGTGGCGACGTCCGAGATCACCGCGCTCGGCTGGTGGAACGCGCCGATCATGTTCTTGCCCGCGGGGTGGTTGATCGCCGTCTTGCCGCCGACCGACGAATCGACCTGCGCAAGGAGGGTGGTCGGCACTTGAAGGAACGGCACGCCGCGCTGGTACACCGCTGCCGCGAAGCCCGCGAGATCGCCGATCACGCCGCCGCCGAGCGCAACGATCAGCGTATCTCGGCCCAGCCGCGCGCCGAGCAGCGCGTCGAACACGCGGTTCAGCGTTTCCCAGCTCTTGCTGCGCTCGCCGTCCGGAAGGACGATCTCCACGATGCGCGCCGGCGCGAGGGCGCCTCTCAGCCGGCCCAGATAGAGCGGCGCCACCACCTCGTTCGTGACGATCGCCACCGTGCCTCTCAGATACGGCGCATAGAGTGCGGCGGAGGAAATCAGGCCCGCACCGATATGGATCGGATAGGCCCGCCCGCCGAGGTCTACGCTGAGGCTTTCCATCGCGTCGCGAGCTGCTCGAGTAGGCCACGCGTGAGCACCTGCACGCTTTGACGGCCGGTGTCGACGACAAGGTCGGCGACCTCGCGGTACAGGGGATCGCGCTCTCGATAGAGCTGCCGCAGCCGGGCGAGCGGATCGCCCGTGGCGAGCAGCGGGCGGTTGCGGTCCTGGCGCACGCGCTCGAACAGATGCTCGGGGGTCGCGCGCAGATAGATGACGATGCCCCGCGCGGCGAGGAGACGCCGGCTCTCCTCGCGCAGGACGGCACCGCCGCCCGTCGCCAGGACGATGCCTTGGAGCACGGTGAGCTCGGCCAGCGCCTGCGCCTCGCGGCTGCGAAACCCCGCCTCGCCTTCGATCTCGAAGATGACGGGGATCTTCACGCCGCAGCGCGCCTCGATCTCGTGGTCGGAGTCGACGAAACGCAGCTTCAGGCGCCGCGCCAGCGTGCGCCCGACGGTGGTCTTGCCGGCGCCCATCATGCCGACGAGAAAGATATTCGCGGCCTGCTCCATGGGTGCATTGTAGGAACAAAAACGGCCGGGAGGTCCCGGCCGTTGCGCGGCTCTGAAGAAAGGAAGGCGGCGAGCCTAGCGAATGGTGAGGCGCTCGTTGACGACGCGCGGCGTAATGAACACCAGCAGCTCCGTCTTCGCGGAGGTGGTCGTGGTGTTCTTGAAAAGCCAGCCGACGATCGGGATGTCGCCGAGGAGTGGGATCTTGGTGACGTCGGTGCGGTCGTTCTGCTCGTAGATTCCGCCGATCACCACGGTGCCGCCGTTCTCGACCAGCACTTCGGTCTTGACGTGCTTGGTGTTGATCGCCACGCCGGCCGGCGTGGTGGCGCCCGGCTGGTCCTTGTTCACGTCCAAAGTCATGATCACGTTCCCTTCGGGCGTGATCTGCGGCTTCACCTTGAGCGCGAGGTTGGCCTTGCGGAACGAGACCGAGGTCGCGCCCGACGACGTGGCCTGCTGGTACGGAATCTCGGTCCCCTGCTCGATCACCGCCTCGACCTGATCCGCGGTGAGCACGCGCGGGCTGGCGATGATTTTGCCTTTGCCATCGGCTTCGAGCGCCGTTAGCTCCAAGTTGAGGAAGCGCGTCGCCGAGCTGTTGAACAGGATGAACGAGAACTGCCCGGCGTTGAATGCGTTCAACCCGGCGGCAGGCAAATTGACGTTGAGCGAGTCCGGAATGAACGTCGACGTCGGCGTCTGCCCGGTGTGGAAACCGGTGTCCACCAGGCTGCCGCCAACGGTGAAGCGCGGGTTGTTGCTATTCGTGCGCGAGCCACCGCCGGTGTCGTGGTAGCCGAGCCGTGCGCCAAGGTTCTTGCTGAAGGCGTCGTTCGCCTCGACGATGCGCGCCTCGATCATGACCTGGCGCAGGGCGATGTCGATCTTGGCGATGAGGCGGCGCACGTCTTCGAGCCGGCTTGGCGTGTCCTGCACGAAAAGCGTATTGGTACGCGCGTCGACCACCGCGCTGCCGCGCTTCGAGAGGATGCGCTGCGTCGGGTCCGAAAGCAGCTTCTGCACGTCGGCAGCCTTCTGATAGTTCATCTGGAACGACTCGGTGCGTGTCTGCTCCAGATCCGTGATCTGGTTCGCCGCCTCGAGCGCGAGCTTCTCCCGCGTGGCGAGTTCGTCGCGCGGCGCGATCCAGATCACGTTGCCGCTGCGGCGGCTGTCGAGCCCGCGCGTCTGCAGGATGATTTCGAGCGCCTGGTCCCACGGCACGTCCTTGAGACGCAGCGTAATGTTGCCCGACACCGTGTCGCTGGTGATGATGTTGAGGTCAGTAAAGTCGGCGATCACGTTTAATACCGCGCGCACTTCAACGTTCTGGAAGTTGAGCGACAGCCGCTCGCCGGTGTAGCGCCCTTTCTGGGCCCCGGCGCGCGCCGGGTCGGCGACGAGCGGCTTCACCTCCAGCACGAACTGCGTGTCCGACTGGTAGGCGTTGTGCTCCCACTGGCCCCGCGGCTCGATCACCATGCGTACGTTCTCGCCCTGCTGGAAGGTGCTGACGGTGCTCACCGGCGTGCCGAAGTCGACGACGTCCAGGCGCCGGCGCAGATTCTCGGGCAGCGAAGTCTTCAGGAAGTCGACGATGATGTTCTGGCCCTGCAGGCGGATGTCGATGCCGGTCGTGGTGTCGGCAAGGTCCACCACCACGCGCCCTTCGCCGGCCCGGCCACGGCGGAAATCGACGTCGCGCACCGCATGCTTCACATCCTGACGCCCCTCGGCAAACTGGGCGCCCGCGCCGCCAGGCGCCGTCTGTGCGACGGCTGGCTCGGCGAGCGTAATGACGAGCGTGTTCCCGTCCACGGCGGTCTGGTGAGCCACCGGCCGACGCAGGTTGAGCACCAGCCGGGTACGGTCGGCGCCCTGCACGATGTTCATGCTGCGCAGCTCGCCCTGCGCGATGTCTTCGCTCGCCCGCCCGAGCGCGTTCACCGTATTGGCAAAATCGAAGGCGATGCGGGGCGGCGTGGCGACCGAGAAGTTGGGCGGCACGCTCTTCAGCGGCTGCTTGGTGGTGATGCGCACCACGATGCGCCCGGCTTCCTGGCTCACCTGGAAGTTGTCGATGCTGTTGCCCTGCGCCGCGCACAGGGTGATGCCGGCGGCCCAGAGCAGAAACGCGCGCACCAGGAGTGTGGCTTTCGTTTTCATCTTTTTGCCTCCACCAGTTGCAGCGCGCTCACACGCTCCACCCAGTCGCCGGTCGAATCCTGAACCAGCTCCTTGAGGCTGATCTGCGCCTCGTCGATCGCCGTGATCACGCCGAAGTTCTGCCCCATGTAGTTGCCTTTTCTCACCCGGTACAGGTTCGGACCGGCCTTGACGAGCGCGAAGGTCTCCTTGTGCTGGGTGATGGTGCCGAGCATCTGGATCGACTCGAGCGGGAACGCCTCGAGCGCCTCCGGCGGGCGTTTTCTCTGCTCGTCGAGGAGCGCTGCCGAGGCGCTCGGCGCGCCGCGTCCGGCCTGCGCCACTTCGATGCGCTCGGGCCTGAACGGGTCGATCTGGCCTTCTGCGGTATAGGGCACCGGCTCGTAGGGCTTCACCTGCGGCAGCGGATCGACGCGCCCGCGCAGGTCTTTGGTGAGCTGGGCCAGCTCCTGCTTGAGGTCGCTGTGCTCCTCACCGGCGCAGCCGCCCAGCGCGGCGGCGAAGGCAAGCGTCACGACCCCGGCTCGCGCGCTCATTTCTTCGCGCCTTTATGGGCCGCCTTGCGCTGCGCGGCGATTTCGTCGTCGTCCAGATAGCGGAACGTGCGCGCGATCGCGTCCATCGTCAGGTTGCCGTCTTTGGCCGTGGCAATGCTCACGTCCTTCAGCGTGACGATGCGCGAAAGCTGGCCCACGTCGCTCGCAAAGGCGCCCATGTCGTGATAGTTGCCGGTGACTTTCACGTCGATCGGCAGCTCGGCGTAAAAATCTCGTCGCAGCTCCGCGGCGGCCGGCTTGAAGAGCTCGAACTGCAACCCCCGGCCCAACCCCGCTTGGTTGATGTCGACGAGAAGCGCATCCATCTGCGACTTGTTCGGCAGCTGCTTGAGCAGCGCGCCGAACTGCGCGTCGATGTCGCGCAGCTGCTGGCGGTGCAGGTCGAGGTTCACCGCCTGCCGCTTCTTGTTGACGTACTCCTCCTTCAGCTTCACTTCCTTATGCTGGCCGGCTTCCAACTCTTCGATCTGTCCCTGGTTGAAGGCGAAGAAGCCGGCCACCGGCACGCCGACCAGGATGGCGAGCAACACGACGGCCTTGGGCGCCGCGCCCCAGGTGCCGGCGTCCCTCCAGTTGGTGCGCCTGAATTCGTCGGCGACGGAGTTGAAGTTGAACGCCATGGCTATCCCTTCTTCGCCGCACTCTTCGCGGCGTCCTTCTCGCCGTCGGGCGACGCTGCGCGCTGCTTTAGGTTGAGATACATGTTGAATTCCGAGACGCGCTTCTTGTCGACGTTGCTCGCCTTGACCTCCACGAGCACCGGCTGCTCGAGCCAGGGCGAGGCTTCGATGTTGCGCATGAGCGTCGAGACGCGCGCGTTCGACTGCGCATAGCCGACGATATGAACCCTGGGCCCGCTCTGGCGCATCGACCGCAGGTAAATGCCCTCGGGCATCTGGCGCACCATCTGCTCGAGGAGATGCACGGTCTGCGCCCGCTCCGCCTGCAGGGTCTCGATGATCTGCTTGCGCGCGAGCAGCGCCTGGATCTGGTTCTTGAGCTCGTTGATGTCGGCGATGTCCTTGTCAAGCTTCTTGATCTCGTTCGCGAGGAAGGTGTTGCGGTCGTTCTGCACCTCGATCTGGCTCGCGTAGAACTGGTAGATGAGGAAAGCGATGAGCACGCCCAGCCCGACCGTCATGCCTGAAAGCGTGAGGAAGTGCTTGCGCGCGCGCTGGCGGCGTTCCGCCCGGTGCGGCAGTAGGTTGACGCGTGCGTTAGTCATGTGGATCGATGTTCATTGCGGATCGAACCTCCTCATGGCAAGCCCGCAGGCGACGATGAGCGAGGGGGCGTCGGCCATCAGGCGCTTGAGCTGGACCTTGGGCGAGGTCTGCATCAGCGCGAACGGATTCGCGACGCTCGTCGGCACCTGGGTGCGCGTATGCACCACCTCGTCGAGCCCCGGAATCACCGCCGAGCCGCCGGCGAGCAGGATGTGGTCGACGGCGTGGTATTGCGTGGACGTAAAGAAGAACTGCAGCGCGCGCTGCACCTCCATGGAAAGGTTCTCCATGAATGGCTTCATCACTTCGGTGTCGAAGTCGTCGGGCAGCGCGCCGGTGCGCTTGGCGTTCTCCGCCTCGTCGGGCGTCATGCCATAGCGGTTGACGATATCCTGCGTGAGCTGGTTGCCGCCGAACGCCTGTTCGCGCGTGTACACCGATTGCTCGTTACGCAGCACTGATACGTTCATGACGTTGGCGCCGACGTCGACGACGGCGACGTTCTGGTCCTTGCCCCCGCCCGGCAGCCCCTGCACGACGAAAGAAAGCGCGCTTTGCTGCGCGAACGACTCTACGTCCATGACGAGTGGCTTAAGGCCCGCCGAGTCGGCGACGGCGACGCGGTCCTCGACCTTTTCCTTGCGCGTCGCGGCGATGAGCACCTCCTGCTCCTCCGGGTTGTCCGGCGAAGGGCCGAGGATCTGGAAATCGAGATTGACTTCCTCAAGCGCGAACGGGATGTACTGATTCGCCTCGCTCTCGACCTGCACTTCGAGCTCTTCTTCGCGCAGCGCGGCCGGGACAATGATTTTCTTGCTGATTACCGCCCCACTCGGCACTGCCATGGCGACATGCCGAGTGCGCGTCCCCATGCGGGCGTGGGCGCGCTTGACCGCGTCGGTGACCGCTTCGAGGTTATTAATGTTGCCGTCGACCACGCAGTCGCGCGGCAGCGGTTCGATCGCGTAACGTTCGACCCGGTAGCTTCCCTTGCCGTTATCGGCGAGTTCGAGCATCTTCACCGACGAGGAGCTGATGTCCAGGCCAAACAGCGGTGGCGCTTTCGCGGTGAACAGGTCAAATTTCACTTTGTGTCTCCCCGTATTTCCCTTTGTGCGTCGGCTCTTAGGCGCGATTCGCAGAAATTGCGTTAAATGCTAGCAACAAGCCCCCCGACTGTCTAGTTAATTGTCCTCCGGGGTTCGGGTTATGATGCCGGCGTTCCGGCAACCCCCATGCAACAACGGCCGTCCGCGCGGCTCAAAGCACCTAAGAAGATGTGGATCCGGTTTGTCGCCTTCCCGCTGGCGGTGCTGGCGGGCCTCGTCGTCGCTGCGCTGCTTGCGGCCGGGCTCGTCGTGGTGCTCGCGTACCCGCAGCTGCCCTCGCTGGAAGCCTTAACCGCCTACCAGCCGAAGATCCCGCTTCGGATCTATACCGCGGAGGGCATCATGATTGGCGAGTTCGGCGAGGAGCGTCGGGCCGTGATCTCGATCGCCGACGCTCCGCAGCAGCTCAAGAACGCGGTGATCGCCGCCGAGGACGAGCGCTTCTACGAGCACCCCGGCATCGATTATGTCGGCGTGATGCGCGCGGCTTGGGCCAATCTCGTAGCGGGCGGGCGGCGACAGGGCGCGAGCACCATCACGATGCAGGTGGCGCGCAACTTCTTCCTGTCTTCGGAGAAGACGCTTACACGCAAGCTCTACGAAGCGCTGCTCGCCTTCAAGATCGAGCACAGCCTCACGAAAGAGCAGATCCTCGAGCTCTATGTAAATCAGATCTACCTGGGACATCGGGCTTACGGCTTCGCCGCCGCCTCACAGATCTACTACGGCAAGGCGCTCGGCCAGCTTTCCCTCGCCGAGACCGCGATGCTCGCAGGCCTGCCCAAGGCGCCGTCGCTCTACAACCCTATCTCTAATGCGCAGCGCGCCAAGGTGCGCCAGCAGTACGTGCTACGGCGCATGACGGAGCTCGGTTACATCGACGCCACGCAGTACGAGGACGCGCTCAAGGCGCCGGTGCGTACCCGACGCGAAGTGACGGAGTACTCGGTGCATGCCGAGTACGTGGCCGAGATGGTGCGTCAGGCGCTCGCCGAGCACTACCCGGAGGACGTCTACACGCGGGGTTTCCGCGTGTACACCACGATTCGCAAGGCCGACCAGGAGGCCGCTTATGAAGCGCTGCGCCGCGGCGTGCTCGAGTACGACCGGCGTGCCGGGTATCGCGGTCCCGAGGGCTATGTCGAGCTGCCAGCCAACCCCACTGACGACGACATCGAGGACGCGCTGGCGGACCGACCCGACAACGACGACCTGATCGCCGCCGTCGTGCTCGCCCATGACGGCAAGCAGGTGCAGGCCGGGCTGCGCACCGGCGAGCGCATCTCCATCCAGGGAGCGGGCTTGCAATTCGCCGCGCGCGCCCTTGACGCCAAGGCGCCACCGCAGCGGCGCATCCGCAAGGGCGCGATCGTGCGCGTGCAGCGCGATGGCAAGAACTGGCAGATTGCGCAGCTTCCGGAAGTCGAGGCCGCCTTCATCGGCATCGACCCGCAGGACGGCGCGGTGCGCGCGCTGGTCGGCGGCTTCGACTTCAGCCGCAACAAGTTCAACCATGTGACGCAGGCTTGGCGTCAGCCGGGGTCGTCGTTCAAGCCTTTCATCTACTCGGCGGCGCTCGAAAAAGGATTCACCGCCGCGACCGTCGTGGCAGATGAACCAGTGGTGCTCGAAGCCGAGCAGACCGGAAGCCAGCGCTGGGAGCCGAAGAATTACGACGGCAAGTTCGAGGGCCCGATGCGCCTTCGGACCGCGCTTGCCAAGTCGAAGAACATGGTTTCGATTCGCGTCCTCGACGCCATTGGCCCGAAGTACGCCCAGGATTACGTCACGCGGTTCGGCTTCGAAGCCGAGCGTCATCCGGCCTACCTGACGATGGCGCTCGGTGCGGGCTCCGTCACCGCGTGGCAGATGGCGCGCGCCTATGCGGTCTTTGCGAACGGTGGTTTCCTGGTGCAGCCGTATTTCATCCACAAGATCGTCGACGATCGCGGCAACGCGCTGGCGGTCGCCGAACCGCGGCGCGCGGGTGACGAAGCGCTGCGCGTGCTCGACCCGCGCAACGCGTTCATCATGGACCACATGATGCAGGACGTGACGCGCGCCGGAACTGCGGCGCGTGCCGCGCGGCTTGGCCGCAGCGACCTCGCGGGCAAGACCGGCACGACGAACGAGTTCGTCGACGCTTGGTTCGCGGGCTACCAGCCGGCGTTGGTCGGCATATCGTGGGTGGGGTACGACCAGCCGCGCACGCTGGGCAAGAACCAGACGGGCGGCGTGGTCGCGCTGCCGATCTGGCTTGGCTACATGGAGCGCGTGCTGTCCGACTACCCGGAGATGGCGCGCACCATGCCGCCGGGCGTGGTTGCCGTGCCGACCATGGCGCTCTCCGGCGAGCCGAAGATGATTCCGGAGTTCTTCTACCGGGAGGCCATACCCCCGCCCGATGTGTTGACGCCACCGCCGCCACCAACGGCGCCGACGCCGCTACCCGAGCAGTCGAACCCCCCGGCCTAGCTCACGGGAGAGCAGCGCCGAAAGCGCAGCGAAGAACTCTTCGCCGCTCCGCGTATCGCGCCATGCGGAGCCGTCCCAGCGGAAGTGAAAGCCGCCCGAGCGAGCGGCAACCCAGAGCTCGCGCGCGGCGGAGTGTCGGTTGACGATCATCTTCGCGCCGTCGTCGAACTCGATCTCCAAAACGCCACCTTCCTTGCGCTCGAAGTCGAGCTCGAGGCCCTCGAGCGCATGCTCGAGCCGCTCCAGCGCTTCCTCGGCAGCCACTTCAAATCGAGGGTCGTCCATGCGTTAACATGCGGATTTTATGCGCTTCGTTGTGCTCCTCGCCGCCTGCGCGCTGGCCGCCGGCTGCGGTCAGAAGGGGCCGCTTTTCCTGCGGGAGAGCCCGCCGCCGGGGGTGAAGCCACCCAAGCCGAAGCCCTACGAGCCGGTTCCATACCCTCCCGAGCTCACCGAAGAAGAGAAGAAGTAAGGCGAGCTTGCCTTTCAACTACCGCCATAGCGTGCTCTGCGCCGACGAGGTGGCGCTCGACGAAATCGCCGAGCGCTTCGGCACGCCGTGCTTCGTCTATTCCGCGGCCTCCATTGCCGCGTCCTATGCCGAGTTCGAAGACGCTCTAAAGGGCCGCGCGGCCCGCATCTGTTACTCCGTTAAGGCGAATTCGAACCTTGCGGTTCTCGCCTTGCTCGCGAAGCTCGGGGCCGGCTTTGACATCGTTTCCGGCGGCGAGCTGGCGCGGGTGCTGGCAGCCGGCGGGGATGCGCGCAGCACGCTTTTCTCCGGGGTGGGGAAGAGCGAAGCCGAAATCTTTTTTGCCCTCAAGAAGGGTATCGGCTGCATCAACATCGAATCGGAGGCGGAACTCGACCGCGTCCAGGCGGTAGCGGCGTCGCTCCGGCTGCGTGCCCCGGTGGCGCTACGCGTCAATCCGGATATCGACGCGAACACTCACCCCTACATCTCTACCGGGCTCAGGCATACGAAGTTCGGCGTGCCGCACGCGGAGGCCGAGGGCCTATACCGCAAGGCGGCCGATATGCCGAACATCGACGTCGTCGGCATCGGCTGCCACATCGGTTCGCTTCTGCTCGAAGCCGCGCCTTTCATAGCCGCGACCGAGCGATTGCTCTTGCTCGTCGATCGGCTCGACTCGGCCGGCATCCGGCTGCGGCATGTCGATGTGGGCGGCGGCATCGGCATTCGCTACAAGGACGAATCGCCGCAGCCGCCGGAGGCCTTCGTGCGCGGAGTGCTCGCCGCGCTCGGCCGGCGGCCGCACACGGTCATCTTCGACCCCGGTCGCTCCATCGTAGGGAACGCCGGCCTGCTTCTCACCCGAGTGGAGTACTTAAAGCCCGGGTTCCTCGTCGTCGACGCCGGGATGAACGACCTGATCCGGCCGGCCCTGTACGGGGCCTGGCACGAGGTGCAGGCGGTGCGGGAATCCGCTTCCACTACGGGCGTTTACGACATTGTCGGACCGGTGTGCGAAAGCGCCGACTTCCTCGCCAAAGGGCGACCCCTAGCGGCCCGCGCGGGCGACCTTCTCGCTGTGATGTCCTGCGGCGCCTATGCCATGGCAATGAGCTCGAACTACAACACCCGGCCGCGCGCCCCTGAAGTACTCGTCCGCGATGGGCACGCGCTATTGGTGCGACGCCGCGAATCGGTCGAAGAGTTGTTTGCCCTCGAGCGCCGTCCGGACTGACAATCGCCCGTTCCATGACCACCGCTACGCGCCGTTTGACCCTGCTCGGGATCTGCGTCGCCCTGATCGCAGGCGCCGTCGCGGCGTATTTCTACGCCGCCGACGGGCGTGCGGCGCGCAAGGAGCTCGCCAAACCCGCGGCCAAAGGGGCGGGTCAGGCCGTGCTAATTACGACGGCGCCGGTGACGCCGCGCACGCTGGAGATCTATGAGGAAGTGCTCGGCACGATCGAGAATGTAATCGATCCGACGATCGGCGCCGAGGTCGCCGGCCGCGTCACACGGGTCACCGGGTTCACCGGTAGGAAGGTGAAAAAGGGCGAGCTCATCGCCGAGATCGACGCGGCCGACTTCCAGATTCAGCAGCGCGCCGACCAGGCCGAGATCGGCCGCTTGACGAGTCTGCTCGAGCAGCAGGACCGCGTCGTCGAGCGCCAGCAGAAGCTCGTCGCGCAAGGCTTCATCTCGAAGAACGCGATCGATGACGCGGTGGCCCAGCGCAACGCGCTGCGCCAATCGCTCGCCGCCGCGCGCGCCCGCTCCGACGCCACTGGCCGCAGCGTGACGAAGGCGCGCGTGGTCGCGCCGGTGGACGGCGAGATCGAGACGCAGATCGTCGCCATCGGTGACTACGTGAAGCTCGGTGACCCGCTGTTTCGCATGGTGGGGGTGCAGGAACTGCGCGTGCACCTGCTCCTGCCGGAAGCCGCGGCCACGCGCATCAAACCGGGACTCAAGGTGGTGTTATCTCCCCCCGCCGCACCCGAGCGCGTACTGGAGGCCCGGATCGATGAAATCAAGCCGACGGTGGGCACCAACAACCGCGCGCTCGATGCCATCGTGAAGATCCGCGGCGAGGGCACGCTATTGCGCGGCGGCGGCACGGTCAACGCTCGAATCGTCACCAGTTCGCTGGACGGCGCGCTGATGGTGCCCGAGCAGAGCGTGGTGCTGCGTCCGGCCGGCAAGGTGGTCTACGCGATCGAAGGCAGCGTCGCGCGCCAGCGCGTGGTCGAAACGGGATTGCGCCAGGACGGTTGGCAACAGGTGGTGAAGGGCCTGTCGGCCGGCGAGACGGTGGCCGCCGACGGTGCCGGCTTCCTCACCGACGGCGCCGCCGTCACGGTGCGCGCGAAGCCGGGCGCGGTTGCCGAAGAAGGCACGAAGAAGGGCGGCTCATGACGCTCTCCGAGCTCTCGATCCGCCGGCACGTGTTCGCGTTCATGCTGAGCGCGGTACTGGTGCTGTTCGGCGCGATCGCCTACCAGCGCATGGGCATCGACAAGCTGCCCTACATCGAGTTTCCGGTGATCTCAATCACCACCGCGCAGCGCGGCGCGAATCCGGACATCATCGATGCGTCGATCACCAATCTAATCGAGACCGCGGTCAACAGCGTCCCCGGCATCGAGCATATCCAGTCGACATCCTCGCCGGGCACCTCGGTCGTCGTGATCACGTTCGGGCTGGAGAAGCGCATCGATGTCGCCTTTCAGGAGGTGCAGGCCAAGGTGAATCAGGTGGTGCGCCGGCTGCCGAAGGACGCCGACCCCCCCGTGGTGGCCAAGGTCGAGACGAACACTCAACCCATTCTGTGGTCCGCGCTGCAAGGCGACCGCACGCAGCAGCAACTCAACCAGTACGCGATCAACGTCATCAAGAAGCAGCTCGAAACGATCGACGGCGTGGGCGAGATCCGCATCGGCGGGCGCCGCGACCGCGTGATTCGCGTCAGCCTGCTGCCCGCGAAGCTCGCCGCCTATGGCATCGCCGCCCAAGACATCTCGGATGCTTTCGGCAAGGAGCATCTGCAGCTGGCCGGCGGGTTCCTGGTCGGTCGTTCGACCGAGCATCTGCTCAAGCTCGACCTCGAGTTCCACAAGCTCGACGACCTTGCCGCGATGATCGTCGGCTACAAGGATGGCGCGCCGGTGCGCCTGCGCGACATCGCCGAGGTGGAGGACGGCCTGGCGGACTTCCGGCAACTGGCGCGCTTCAACGGCAAGCCGGCGGTCGGCATCGGCGTAGTTAAGGTGCCGAACACCAACACCGTTGCGATCATCGACAAGGTGCTTGAGCGCATCGAAAAGGACGTGCGCCCGCAGCTTCCGCCCGGGCTCGAGCTGCACTACGTGCAGAACGACAAGGTGTTCATCGGCGCAATGGTGGAGTCGCTGAAGCAGCACCTCGTCGAGGGCACTATTCTCGCCGCGCTCATCGTGTGGCTCTTCCTCAAGAGCTTCCGCTCGACCGTGATCATTGCCTGCTCGATTCCGGTATCGCTCATGGGCGCGATCGCGGTCATGTATTTCTTCGGCTACACCTTCAACTCGGTGACCCTGCTCGCGCTTCTGCTGCTGGTCGGCGTAGTGGTGGACGACTCGATCGTGGTGCTCGAGAACATCTACCGCCATCGCGAGGAGGACCGCGAAACCAGCGCCACGGCGGCGGCGGTGACGGGCAGCCGCGAAGTGACCTTTGCGGTCATCGCGGCCAGCTTCTCGCTCGTGGCGATCTTTGCGCCGGTGGTGTTCGTGAGCGGCATCCTCGGCCAGTTCCTGCGCTCGTTCGCCGTGGTGGTGACCTTCGGCGTGCTGGTGTCGCTGTTCGTCTCGCTCACCCTCACGCCGATGCTGTGCTCGCGCTACCTGGATGTGAAGGACAAGCACGGCCGCGTGTACTGGGTGCTCGAGCGTTTCTTCCATGGCCTGGACGGCCTGTACCGGCGCCTGCTCGCCTGGTCGCTGCGCAACCGCGGCTTGGTGCTTGGCGGCGCGATGCTGTGCTTCGTGGCCTCGCTTCCGGTATTCATGCAGCTGCCGCGCGAGCTCGCGCCGCAGGCCGACGAGGGCCGCTTCCTGGTTGGCATCCGCACGCCGCTTGGCTCCTCCATCGAGTACACCGAGTCGAAACTACGCGAGGTCGAGCAGATCGCGTTCCGCTATCCCGAGATCGTCACCGAGTTCGGCGTGATCGGTCTGGGCTCGGCGCAGCAGGTGAACCAGGCCACCCTGGTCGCGCGCATGAAGCCGCGCGCCGAGCGCCAGCGCTCTCAGGCCGAGGTCATCAACGCCATTCGGCGCGACCTGCAGCAGGTGGCCGGCGCACGCGCTTTCCCGCGCGCTTTCGGGCTGGTGCAAGGCCAGCGCTCCGAGCCATTGCAGTTTGTCGTGAAGGGGCCGAACCTGCAGGAAATGGGGCGGCTTGCCGCGGAGCTGCAGCGCACGCTGCAGGCCGACCCGCAGATCGGGCGCATGGATACGGACCTGCAGCTCGACTTGCCGCAGCTCGTGCTCGAGCCCGACCGGCTGCGCGCGGCCGGCTTGAACCTCACCTCGGGCGACGTCGCGCTCGCGGTCAGCATGCTGACCGGCGGGATCGACATCGCCAAGTACAACGACTATCCCGGCGACGGCGAGCGCTACGACATCCGAGTGAAGGCGAAGGACGGAGAGTTCCAGCAGCAGGCGGACCTCGCCAAGATCTACTTGCGCAACCGCCAGGGGCAGCTCGTGCGCCTGGACCAGGTGGCGCGTTTTCGCGAGGTGCTCGGGCCCGCGGTGATCGCGCGTTTCGACCTGCAGTATTCGGCGAGCTTTTACGCCTCGCCGACGATCGCGCTCGGCGCCGCAATGGAGAAAGTGCGCGCAGCCGCGCAAAACCTGCCGATCGGCTATCGCGTGGTGTTCGTCGGCGAAGCCGAGCAGCTCGAGAAAACCGCTAACGCGACGCAGTTCACCTTCGCGCTCGCCCTTGCGCTGCTCTTCATGGTGCTCGCCAGCCAGTTCAACAGCTTTTTGCAGCCGTTCTACATCATGCTCGCCGTGCCGCTCGGCATCGTGGGCGGCATCGCCGCGCTCTGGCTTTCCGGGAGCACCCTCAATATCTACTCCGGAATCGGCCTGGTGCTCCTCATCGGCCTCGTGGCGAAGAACTCGATCCTGCTGGTCGACCTTACCAACCAGCGGCGCGAGCAAGGCCTGGCGGTCGACGAGGCGCTGCGCGACGCCTGCCCGACGCGCATGCGTCCGGTCGTGATGACCTCGCTCACGATCATTCTCGCGCTCGCCCCCGCGGCAATCGGTCTGGGCGCCGGCGCGGAGACTAACGCGCCGCTTTCGATCGCCGTGATCGGCGGCATGATCACCTCGACCCTCCTCACGCTCATCGTCGTGCCGGCGGGGTATTCTCTCGTCGAGAACTGGCGTCAGCGCCGCAGCGCCGCTCGGTTCGCCTCTGGCACGGCTGATTAGCGTGGCGAGCCCGGACGCGCGCAGTCTCGCCGTTTTCTGTGACTTCGAGAACATCGCTCTCGGCGTGCGCGAGGCGCGCTATTCGCAGTTCGACATGGAGAAAGTTCTCGAGCGCCTGCTCGCCAAGGGCTCGATCGTGGTGAAGAAGGCGTACTGCGATTGGGAGCGCTACAAGGAGTTCAAGAGCACGATGCACGCGGCGTCGTTCGAGCTGATCGAGATCCCGCACGTGCGCCAATCGGGCAAGAACTCGGCCGACATCCGCATGGTGGTCGACGCGCTCGATCTCTGCTACACGAAGTCGCACGTCGACACCTTCGTCATCGTGAGCGGCGACTCCGACTTCTCGCCGCTCGTCTCAAAGCTGCGCGAGAACGCGAAGACGGTGATCGGCGTGGGCGTGAAGAACTCGAGCTCGGACCTGCTCATCAACAATTGCGACGAGTTCATCTATTACGACGACCTCGTGCGCGCCGATGAGCAGAAACGCCGCGCAGCGAAGAAGCGGCGCGAAGCCGCGCCCGCGGGGGCGAGCGGCGACAAGAGCAACGGCGACAAGAAGCAGGAGGCCTTCGACCTGATGCTCAGCACGCTCGAAGCTCTGATGGCCGAGCGTGACGCGGACGAGCGCATCTGGGGCTCGATGGTTAAGCAGGCGCTGAAGCGCCGAAACCCGGGATTCAACGAGTCGTACTATGGCTTCCGTGCCTTCTCCGACCTCCTCGAGGAAGCCGAAAAGAAAGGCCTCATCAAGCTCGAAGCCGACGAGAAGTCCGGCGGCTACGTGGTCAGGCCCGCGCAGTAAGACCGAGCTGCAGGCGGCGGCGGGCAGGGGCCTGCGCGACGTCATCGGTCCCCGCCTGAAGGTGCTTTTCTGCGGCATCAATCCGGGGCTCTATTCGGCGGCGACCGGCTTTCATTTCGCGCGGCCCGGCAACCGCTTCTGGCCGGCGCTGCACGCGGCGGGATTCACCCCGCGCCTTTTCCACCCTTCCGAGAACGAGCGGCTGCTCGAGCTCGGCTACGGGCTGACCAATCTCGTAAACCGCGGCACCGCCGCCGCGGACGAGCTTTCGACCGAGGAATTGATCCGGGGAGGCCGGGGGCTCGCGGCGAAGGTGCGGCGCTTCCGTCCACGCGCCGTGGCGTTTGTCGGCCTCGGCGCCTACCGCGTCGCCTTCGGTCGTCCGCGGGCGACGCTCGGCCTGCAGCCCGAGCCCTTGGAAGGCGCCGACGTGTGGGTGCTGCCCAGTCCGAGCGGCCTGAACGCGAACTACCAGTTGCCCGCGCTCGTCAAACTGTTTCGCGCCCTGCGCATGCGGAGCTGACCATGGCCACCAAACTGGACAAGTCCTTAAAGCGTGAGATTGAGATCGACGGCCAGGCCTACATGCTGACCATCGACCCGGCCGGCATGAAGCTCGTGCCGAAGGGCAAGCGCAACGGGCTCGAGCTCGCCTGGAAAGCATTGATCAGCGGAGACGCCGCGCTCGCTAGCGCGCTCAATGCCTCTCTCAAAGTCTGAGGACCTCCACGGCGCCGCGCCCGACAAGTGTGCGGTCGCGCTCGTCCTCATCGACTGGATCAACGATCTGGAATTCGATTCGGGCGCCAAGCTCCTGCCCGAAGCGCTGAAGGCGGCGAAGGCGACCGCGGCGCTGCGCAAGCGCGCCAAGCAGGCCGGCGTGCCCGTCATCTACTGCAACGACAACTTCGGCAAGTGGCGCTCGGATTTCCGCTCGCTGCTGGAACACTGCCTGAAGGACGAGGTGCGGGGGCGCGCGATCGCCGAGCTCCTCGCGCCGGACGAAGAAGACTATTTCGTCCTCAAGCCGAAACACTCTGGCTTTCATTCGACTACGCTCGACGTGTTGCTCGCGCACCTCGGCAGCCAGACGCTCGTCCTCACAGGAATCGCCGGCAACTTCTGCGTGCTGTTCACCGCGCAGGATGCCTACATGCGCGACTTCAAGCTCGTCGTGCCGCGCGACTGCTGCGCCTCCGAGGAAGAATCGGACAATCGCCACGCGCTCGAGCACATGGCGAAGGTGTGCAAGGCCGATACGCGGCCATCGACCGGCATCGATTTCGCAGCGCTGCGAAAGGCTGCCTAGTAGGTCTTGTAGGGCAGGAACTTGCCGGACATCTCCACGTGCACGCGGTCGCCTTTCTCATGCGGCTCGCGCTTGATGTCCATCGAGAAGTCGATCGCGCTCATGATGCCGTCGCCGAACTCCTCGTGGATCAGCGCCTTGATCGTCGTGCCGTAGACGTTGACGATCTCGTACCAGCGATAGATGAGCGGATCGGTGGGGACAGCCGTGGGCAGCGATCCCTTGTAAGGCACCTGCTGGAGGAGCAGCA
>JAICPQ010000263.1 GCA_025929745.1 Burkholderiales bacterium
GCGGCGCTTCGAGAGCGAGCTCGCCGAGCGCACCTCGACGCCCGGCGTGGCGACCGGCCTCGCCTGGACGCCGGTGGGCGGCGACATCCTCTTCATCGAGGCCTCACGCACGCCCGGCTCCGGCAAGCTGATCCTCACGGGCCAGCTCGGCGACGTCATGAAGGAATCGGCGCAGACCGCGCTCACGCTCGCGAAAGTGTTCACCGCCGAAAGCCTGGAGAAGGTCGACGTCCACATCCACGTGCCGGCCGGGGCGACACCGAAAGACGGGCCGAGCGCGGGGGTGGCGATGTTCCTCGCCTTGGTTTCGCTATTGGCTGGAAAACCGGTGCGCTCCGACGTGGCCATGACGGGCGAGATCTCGCTGCGCGGGCTGGTGTTGCCGATCGGCGGGGTGAAGGAAAAGACGCTGGCCGCGCTGCGCGCCGGGATCAAGACGGTGATGCTTCCGAAGCGGAACGAAAAGGACCTGGAGGATGTGCCGGCCGAGGCGCGGCAGAAGCTCCAGTTCGTGTTCCTCGAGAAGGTGGATGACGCGATCCGGACCGCGATCGGCGAGCTACCGAAAGCGGGCGAGAGGAAAGCGGCTTAAGCCCGGGTTTTCTTGCGCAGCGGCAGCCGGTCGATCAGCCGGATCACGGCCTGCTTGCGCGCTTCGCGCCGCGAGAAGAGCCAGCGGCCGGCTTCGTGAATCCAGAGCGGCGGGTGCTTGAAAACGGGGTCTTGCGGGAGCTTGGGGCCTGACCGGAGGGGCAGCATGGCTAACGGGGATAAGTCTAAGCCGGCGCGCGCCCGAATACCATCGGGGGACCCCTCAGCGCGCAAGTCGAAGTAAAATCGCGCCTCGAATCAGGGACATCCCATCATGGTCCGCCCGGCTCTCGCCCTCCTTTTCCTGCTCGCCGCGTGCAGCACGAGTCCGCTTACCGGGCGCAGCCAGTACTTGATCGTCTCCGACAACATGGCGGTTACGCAGTCGGCCGCCGCGTACAGCCAGATGATGGGGGAATTCGGCAAGAAGAAGCAGATCGAGACCGGCACGCCGCGCGCCGAGAAGGTGCGCGAGATCACCGACCGGCTGATCGCGCAGGCGGTGCGTTTCCGCCCGGATTCGGCGAACTGGGCGTGGGAAGTGCAGGTGATCAACGATCCTAAAACGGTGAACGCTTTCTGTATGGCCGGCGGAAAGATGGCCATCTATACCGGCATGTGGGAGAGGCTGAAAGCAACCGACGACGAGATCGCGCAGGTCATGGGCCACGAGATCGCGCACGCGCTCGCCGACCACACGCGCGAGCGCATGTCGATCGCGATGACGAGCGCGGTGGCGACGACGACTGCCGCGATCGCGCTCGGCTCGCGCGACAGCGGGCCCGGTACCGGGCTCGCGCTCACCGGCATGCAGCTCGCCTCGGTACTCGCGATCCAGCTGCCGAACAGCCGCGAAGGCGAGTCGGAGGCCGACCAGATCGGCATCGAGCTCGCCGCGCGCGCCGGCTACGATCCCAAGGCCGCGGTCACGCTCTGGGAAAAGATGGCCAAGGAAAGCGGCGGCAAGCAGCCGGCCGAGTTCTTCTCCACCCATCCTTCGCCGCAGAATCGCGCCGCGCGCCTGGCCGAGCTCGGCACCAAGGTCCAGCCTTACTACCTCGCGGCGAAGCAGAACCCGGTCGAGGCGCCGCGTTTCCTGGGCGCAAAGGCGGATCAAAAGGAGCGCTCCGAGTACGCGGCGAAGCTCGCGAACGAGCCCGACACGCTCACTTTCCTCGCCGAGCCGTTCGAGCGCTTCAAGAGCGGGAAGGCGGTGTTCCAGTGCCGCACCGAATGCGCGCTGCGCTACGGCACGCGCAAGACCGACTGGAAGCGGCTGCACGAGAATAAGCAGTGGCGCGAGCTCGCCGTCTCGGTGATGCAGACCGAGTACCTGAGCGACCTTTCCTATTTCATGCTCGCCGAGGCCGCCCGCGGCATGGGCCTCAAGGACGCCGCGGCGACCTATTACAAGCGTGCCGTGGAAGCCGGCGCGCGCTACGGCTGCGGAGCCGACGCCGGCTTCGACTGCGAAGGATTCGAAGTTCAAAAACGCGCGCAGGCCGCGCTGAAAGGACAGTCATGAAGCGGAAGTACGGAGCGGCGCTCGCGCGCGAGACCCTGGCGGAGAAGCAGATGCGGGAGCGCGCCGCCGAGATGAAGGACAACAGCCAGAACTTCGGGGTGGTCGCCAAGATGGGCTCGCCGACGCGCGGCAAGCGCCGCGGGCGGACCTACAAACCCGCCCACCGTCGCTAAAACCCGGGTAACTACTTCTCGAGCCGGAAGAAGTTCCGGTTGAACCAGAGGACCAGAGCTTCCTGGTCCTGGCCGTCCAGGCTGGCGAACTGGCGCCGCACTTCCTTGCGCAGTTCCTTGAGCGAGCGCATCGCGGGCATGGGCCCGATGTCGCCGCCGACGAAGGCACTCGGCGCCATGTTGAGGAGAGCCATCAGGTGCGGAGCGTTGAGTGCCATGTGTTCAGCCTAACGCTTCTGCGTGACCGCCGGTTGACCGCAGCAACTTTTGACAGTCGGCCGGCGTGACAAACCGGAAACAAAGCGTTTCCGGCGCGAAATAGCGCCGCAACCAGCGCGGCGCAGCATTGCGATTCTTGAATCTCGGGGGTTATCGCAATGCTCGTCGAATGGTCCGACTGGTTATCTGTCCTCTTTCTCGCGCCTTTCCTGGCGCTCGAACTGATTTGGCGCGCCCGTGGTTACCGCACGCCAAGCGGCTGGCGCTGGCGCGCGAGCGCGGTGACGCTGGCAATGTTCGGCGTCTCGTTGACGGTCGGCCGCGCGTGGGGCGCGGTGCTGCCGCAATGGAGCCTCGTCGACGGCCAAGCGCTCGGCTCCTGGGGCGGTGCGGCCGCCGGCATCCTGGTGTACGAGCTCATGCACTACTGGTACCACCGCCTCGCCCACAAATGGGACTGGCTGTGGCGGCTCGGGCACCAGATGCACCATAGCGCCGAAGCCGTGGACGCTTTCGGTGCTTACTACCTGCATCCGCTCGACGCGGCGCTTTTCACCACCTGGGCGGTGATCGCTTTTTACCCGCTGCTTGGCCTCACTGCGGAAGCTGGCGCCATCGCGGCTGCCTTCCTCGCCTTCAACGCGGCGTTCCAGCATGCCAACATTCGCAC
>JAICPQ010000004.1 GCA_025929745.1 Burkholderiales bacterium
ACGGCGGCGTCGGCCTCGGCAAAACACACCTGGTGCAGGCGATCGGCAACCAGCTTGCCGACCAGAAGCCGCAGGCGCGCATTCGCTACACCCACGCGGAGCAGTACGTGACCGATGTGGTGCGCGCCTATCAGCAGAAGTCTTTCGACGAATTCAAGCGTTACTACCATTCGCTCGATCTGCTCCTGATCGACGATATCCAGTTCTTCTCGAACAAGGGCCGTACCCAGGAGGAATTCTTCTATGCCTTCAATGCCCTGGTCGAGGCGCACAAACAAATTGTGATCACCTGCGATACCTATCCGAAGGAGATCGCAGGCATGGAGGAGCGGCTAATCTCGCGCTTCGGGTGGGGACTGACCGTGGCGATCGAGCCGCCGGAGCTCGAGATGCGCGTCGCCATCGTCCTGAAGAAGGCCGAGGCCGACTCGGTCGAGCTGTCGGAAGACATCGCCTTCTTCATCGCCAAGCACCTGCGCTCGAACGTGCGCGAGCTCGAAGGCGCGCTCAAGAAGGTGCTGGCGTTCGCGCGCTTCTCCGGCCGCGAGTTGTCGCTTGAGCTTGCCAAGGAGGCGCTGCAGGACATCCTGAACGTTGCGAGCCGCCAGGTGAGCGTCGAGGGAATCCAGAAGACCGTGGCCGAGTACTTCAAGATCAAGATCTCCGACATGCATTCCAAGAAGCGCAGCCGCAACGTGGCCCGGCCGCGCCAGGTGGCGATGGCGCTCGCCAAGGACCTCACGCAGATGAGCCTGCCGGAGATCGGGGAGGCGTTCGGCAATCGCGACCACACTACCGTGCTGCACGCCTGTCGCACGATCGCGAGCCTGCGCAAGCACGATACCGCGCTCAACCGCGATTACGTCGTGCTCGAGCAGGTGCTGAAGGGCTGAAGAGAAGCTGGGGATCGATTGTGAATAACGCGCCGGGGCGGGCGAAAGCCCGAAACGATCCACAAAGCCTCGCGTGCCGTCCACAGCATTTGCTCAGCGTGCGAGCGAGCGTATTGCGTTACGCCTCAGGCGGTTGCGCAGTTATCCCGGCAAAACGCACGCTCTATTAGCTACTACTAAGGTAAATAAAAATGAATCTTGCAAAAGCAAAGCGGGACGAGTTGCTCGGGCCGCTCTCTGCAGTGAGCGGGATCATCGAGCGCCGTCACACGCTGCCCATTCTCTCCAACGTGCTCGTGGAGCGCAGCGGCGAGGCTCTTTCCTTCCTCGCCACCGACATCGAAATCCAGATCACCGCGCGCAGCGGCGTGTTGGCGGCCGCCGAAGGGCGCCCGGTCACCGTGGGTGCGCGCAAGCTCCTTGATATCCTGCGTGCGCTTCCCGACGGCGCGGAAGTGGCGCTCCAGCATCAGGACAAGCGCCTTGTGGTCAGGGCCGGCAAAAGTCGCTTCACGTTGCAGACCCTGGCGGCCGAGGATTTTCCGCGCCTGGCCAAGCCCGCTGGCGAGTCGGCGCGCTTCGAACTCGAGCAGAAGGCCCTGCGCCGGGTGCTTGCGCTCGTGCAGTACGCGATGGCTCAGCAGGACATTCGCTATTATCTGAACGGCCTGCTGATGGTGATCGAGGACGGCATGCTGAAGCTTGTCGCCACCGACGGTCATCGGCTGGCTTACGCGGCGCTCAAGCTCGGAGCGCAGCTGCCGCGCCAGGAAGTCATCATTCCGCGCAAGACCGTGCTGGAGCTCGGCAAGCTTCTCGCCGATAGCGATGCGTCGGTCAAGGTTGAAGTCGGCGCCACCCAGGCCGCGTTCAGCTTCGGCACCGTTGACCTCGTCTCCAAGCTGATCGACGGCAAGTTTCCGGATTACACACGCGTAATTCCCACGAGCCACAAGAACCGCCTGCAGGCGGCGCGCGAGCCGCTGCGCCAGGCGCTGTTGCGCGCGGCGATCCTTTCCAACGAAAAATTCCGCGGCGTGCGTTGGGTGCTCGCCGACGGCAGCCTGAAGATCGTCTCTTCGAACGCCGAGCAGGAAGAAGCGCACGAGGAGCTCGAGGTGAGCTACTCGGGCGATGCGCTCGACATCGGCTTCAACGTGAACTACCTGCTGGACGTCCTCAACAACGTATCCGGCGAGAGCATCGAATGTGCTTTCGGCGACGCGGCGTCGAGCGCGCTCATTAGCTATCCCTCCGAAAGGGACTTCAAATACGTTGTCATGCCGATGAGGATCTGAATTGAGCGAAGCCGAAAAGGAATACGGTTCAGACGCGATCAAGGTCCTGAAGGGCCTGGAGGCGGTGCGCAAGCGCCCCGGGATGTACATCGGCGACACCTCCGACGGTACGGGTCTGCACCACATGGTGTTCGAGGTGGTCGATAACGCCGTCGACGAGGCGCTCGCGGGCTTTTGCGACGAGATCGTCGTCACCGTGCACACCGACAACTCGGTTTCGGTCCTCGACAACGGGCGCGGCATTCCGACCGGCATCAAGGATGACGACGAACTCAAGCGCTCGGCCGCGGAAATCGTGATGACGGAGCTGCACGCCGGCGGCAAATTCGACTCGAACAGCTACAAGGTTTCCGGCGGGCTGCATGGCGTAGGCGTATCGGTGGTGAACGCCCTTTCCGAATGGCTGCGCCTCACCGTCTGGCGCGAGGGCACAGTCCACCAGATGGAGTTCCGCAACGGCGTGGCGGTCGCGCCGCTGCGGCCAACCGGCGGCACCGAGCGGCGCGGCACCGAGGTGCACTTCCTCGCCGCGAGGGCGACATTCGGCAACATCGACTACCACTACGACATCCTGGCGCGGCGCCTGCGCGAGCTCTCGTTCCTGAACAATGGCGTGAAGATCGTGCTCGTCGATCAGCGCTCGGGTAAGGAGGAAAACTTCGCGTTCTCGGGCGGAGTGAAAGGCTTCGTCGAGTACATGAACCGCGCGAAGAACGTGTTGCACCCGAACGTTTTCCTCGGCCATGGCGTCAAGGAGGGCATCACCGTCGAAGTCGCGATGCAGTGGAACGATTCGTACCAGGAGAACGTGCTGTGCTTCACCAACAATATTCCGCAGAAGGACGGCGGCACGCATCTCACGGGATTGCGCGCGGCGATGACGCGCGTTCTGAACAAGTACATCGAGGAGCACGAGATCGCCAAGAAGGCGAAGGTCGAGACCACAGGCGACGACATGCGCGAAGGCCTCGCCTGCGTGCTGTCGGTGAAAGTGCCGGAGCCCAAGTTCTCGTCGCAGACGAAGGAAAAGCTCGTTTCCTCGGAAGTGCGGCCGGTGGTCGAGGAGCTCGTCGCCGAGCGGCTGCGCGAGTTTCTCGACGAGCGGCCGCACGACGCGCGAACCATCACCGTGAAGATCGTCGAAGCCGCGGCAGCGCGCGAGGCGGCGCGCAAAGCGCGCGAGATGACGCGCCGCAAGGGCGTGCTCGACTCGATGGGGCTGCCGGGCAAGCTGGCCGACTGCCAGGAACGCGACCCGGCGAAGTCGGAGCTCTATCTCGTCGAGGGCGACTCGGCCGGCGGTTCAGCCAAGCAAGGACGCGACCGCAAGTTCCAGGCGATTCTGCCGCTCAAGGGGAAAATCTTGAATGTGGAGCGCGCCCGTTTCGAGAAGCTGCTCTCCTCGGCGGAGATCGCGACGCTCATCACGGCGCTCGGCTGCGGCATTGGCACTGAAGAGTACAACCCCGACAAGCTGCGCTACCACCGCATCATCGTGATGACCGACGCCGACGTGGACGGCTCGCATATCCGCACCCTGCTGCTCACGTTCTTTTATCGACAGATGCGCGAGCTGGTTGAGCGTGGCCACATCTACATTGCCCAGCCGCCGCTCTACAGAGCAAAGCTCGGGAAGGAAGAGCGTTATCTGAAGGACGAGCACGAGCTAAATGCGTTCATGCTGAAGCAGGCGCTTGTCGACGCCGCGCTCCTTCCTGGCGCCGCGGGCGAGCCGATTAGCGGCGACACGCTCGCCGAGCTCGCAAAGTCATACCTCCTCGCGGAAGCGGTAATGGAGCGCGTCTCGCGCCTGGTCGACCGCGAGGTGCTGCGCGCTATGCTGAGCGGGGTGCAGGTCGACCTTTCGCGCCGCGACACCGCCGAGGCGTCCGCCGAGGCGCTCGAGGCGGCGATCGGCGGCGAAGGCTTCGCGGTGGCGCCGCACTTCGATCAGAAAACCGAGCGCTACCAGGTGCGCGTCGAGCGCACGCGCCACGGCAACGTGCGCATGAGCACGATCGACACCGAGTTCATACACTCCGGGGATTACGCGCAGATCCGGCAGACCGCCGAGATGCTGCGCGGGCTGATTGGTCCGGGCGCGAGCGTGCAGCGCGGCGACAAGCGTCAGCCGGTGCGCGATTTCGCCGAGGCGATGAAGTGGCTGCTCGGCGAGGTGGAAAAGGCCATGACGCTGCAGCGTTACAAAGGTCTCGGAGAAATGAACCCCGCGCAGCTCTGGGAGACCACCATGGATCCCGCGACGCGGCGCCTTCTCAAGGTGCAGATCGAAGACGGCATCGCCGCCGACGAGATCTTCACGAAACTTATGGGCGACGAGGTCGAGCCGCGCCGCGCGTTCATCGAATCTAACGCGCTCGGCGTGCGGAACCTGGACGTGTAGTCTTTTCAGCCGCGGGCGCCTGCTTCTGGGCCGGCTTCTCGGCCTTGTCCTTCGGTGCTTTCGCCTGGAATTCGAAGCCGATTTTGCCATCGGGCTGCTTGACGAGGAAGGCTTTGAACTTGCGGCCCTTCTTTGAGACAAAGCCGGTCAGGAGATCGGTGCGCCCGCTTTCGAGGAGCTTCTTCATCTGCTCGCGCTCGATCGGCTGCTGCAGGATCATGCGCCCGGAGCGGAAATCACAGCTGCGCTGGGCACCGACGGCTTTTTCGCACACGTAGGCGACGCCATGCTCGAAGACGCGCGCGCTGCACTTCGGGCACGCGCCGAGTGGCTCCTGTGCTGAAAAATCGACCGGCTCGTCGCCCTCGCCGCCCGCGCCCTGGCCGAAGTCGAACTCGAGGCGCAATTCGTCGGTGAGCCGGATGCCCGCGCTGAAGGGCCGCCCTTGCTTGCTGCGGAAGCCGTTCAAGGGGCCGACGAAGCGCTTGCTGAATAGCTCGCCAAGCTCCTCGGGCGCCCATTCCCGTCCGGAAATCACGCGCCAGAGCGAAAAGTCGCATTTCTGACACTGCACCTTACGGTAGTTCTCCTGCACCGTGCCGCCGCACTTCGGGCATGGCGCCGGCACCGTGGCGTAGGCGACGTCGGGAATCTCGCCGTGCTTGATGGTACTAACTACGTTCTTCACTAGGCCGCGAATTTGCGCCATGAATTCCTCGCGCGTCATCTTGCCGGCCTCGATCAGCTTGAGCTTGTGCTCCCACTCGCCGGTGAGCTCCGGCGAACCGAGCTCGACAATGTGCAGCATGTGCAGCGCGAACATGAGCGAGAAGGCCTTCGGCGTCGGCACAAGCTCGCGCGCCTCGCGGTGTACGTACTCCTCCCGGATGAGGCCTTCGATGATCGCGGCGCGCGTCGCCGGGGTGCCAAGCCCCTTGGCGGCCATTGCTTCGCGCAGCTCATCGTCCTCGACAAATTTGCCCGCGCCCTCCATCGCCGAAAGCAAGGTCGCCTCGGTGTAGCGCGGCGGGGGCTTGGTCTCGTTGGCGTTGCCAGTGATCTCGCGCACCGCGACCTTTTCATCCTGGGTGATGGACGGGAGGTTCTCGCTTTCCTCGCCGACCGCGCGACCGTAGACCGCGAGCCAGCCGGGTGTTTGCAGCACCTTGCCTTCCGTGCGGAAATGATGCTCGCCGACGCGCGTGATGCGCGTGGTCTGCAGGTACTCCGCCGCCGGATAAAACACCGCGAGGAAGCGGCGCACCACGAGGTCATACAGCTTCTGCTCGGCTTCGTTCAGGTTGCGCGGCGTCTGCAACGTCGGAATGATGGCGAAGTGGTCCGAGATCTTGCTGTTGTCGAACACGCGCTTGTTCGGTTTCACCCAGCCCTGCTTCAGGATTTGCTTGGCGAACGGCGCGAAGTCGCGCGTTTGCGAAAGCTCCTCCAGCGTGTTCCTTACCGTGCCGAGATAATCCTCGGGCAGTGCGCGCGCGTCGGTGCGCGGATAGGTGAGCACCTTATGCCGCTCGTACAGCGCCTGCGCGAGCGACAGCGTCATTCGCGCGGGGAAGCCGAAGCGCGCATTGGCCTCGCGCTGCAGACTCGTGAGGTCGAACAGTAGCGGCGAAAGCTGCGTCGAAGGCTTGGTTTCCTCGGAGGCGATGCCGCTCTTGCCGCGACACGCCACGACGATGGCGTCTGCCTCGCCGGCGGTCCAGAGTCGTTCCGCCTTGCGCTCGGCATCCTCATCCTTCTTGAACTTCGGATCGAACCAGCGTCCCGGATAATCGCCAGTTCTGGCGGCGAAGCGCGCCTGCACCTCCCAGTAGGCCCGCGGCGTGAACGCGCGGATGCGCTCTTCGCGCTCGACCAGAATCGCGAGGGTGGGCGTCTGCACGCGGCCCACGGTGGTGAGATAGAAGCCGCCTTCCTTGGAGTTGAACGCCGTCATCGCGCGCGTGCCATTGATGCCCACGAGCCAGTCCGCCTCCGAGCGGCTTTTCGCCGCGTCGGCGAGCGGCAGCAGCTCCTTGTCCGGGCGCAGCTTGGAGAAGCCTTCGCGGATCGACTGCGGCGTCATAGACTGGAGCCAGAGGCGCTCGATCGGCTTCTTGTTGCGCGCGTGCTGCACGATGTAGCGGAAGATAAGTTCGCCCTCGCGGCCTGCGTCGCAGGCGTTCACCAGCGCGCCGACGTCCTTGCGCTTCATGAGGCGCAGGAGCAGATTGAGGCGGGTTTCCGACTTCTCGATCGGCGCGAGCGTAAATTCCGGCGGGATTACCGGCAGCCGGGCGAAAGACCACTTGCCGCGCTTGACGTCGTGCTCTTCGGGGACGCGCAACTCAAGAAGATGGCCGACCGCGCTGGAGAGCACGTAATCGTCGCTCTCGAAATAGTCGCCGCTGCGCTTAAATCCACCCAGCGCGCGCGCAATGTCGGCCGCGACCGACGGTTTCTCGGCGATGATCAGCTTTTTGGCCATGCGGCGCGAAAGGCCGCAGATGATAATTGCAAATCCGCGCGTGGTTCAACCACGTTGCGGACGGTGCGAAAAAATGCGCTAGCTTGCGAGCCGCGCCTGCGGTGCCGTGAAAAGGTCCTCGGCGACGAGCCGGCTGGTCGGCGTCTGCTGGTTCCAGAGCACCATAAGCACGACGAGCTTGAGCTGCTCGAGGCTCAGCGTATCTCCGGCCGCCGCGAGCGCGCGCTCGATGACGAGCTCGCGCGTGTCCGCGCTCAGAATTCCTGAATGCTCAAGCGTGAGCAGGAAACCCCGGCACTGCGCGTCGAGCTTAGCCAGCTCGCGCGGCGCGTAGGCGCGAAAGCTCGTGCGCGCGTCGGGCAGCGGCTCGCGCACACAGTGGCGCGCGTGTGCCATGTCGGCCAGCCAGCGCAACGCCTCGGAGATGTCCGAGTCCTCGAAACCCGCCGCGGAAAGCTTTTTCGCCACGCGATCGCGGTCGTAGGCGATTTCGGCCTGTTGGCAGTTCTCGAACAGAAAGACCAGGATGTCGTACATGGCGCTCCCTTCTTATAACGCGACGATGGGGATTGGGTTTACCGGCGTGGTCCCTTTTCCAGCCGCTGATACAGCCCGCCCGGAAGTGCGGCGACGCGTCCGTCAAGCTCCAGACGCAGCAATTCCGACGACACCTGATCGGGCGACAGCCCGGCGCGCGAGCACAGCAAGTCTACGTCCACGGGATCATGCCCCATGTGCGCGAGCAGGCCCGTCTCAGTGCTGGGTACCTGCTGCGTCGATGCGAAGGCAATCGGACGAAAGCCGTTCAGTTCCGTGAGCACGTCCTCTGCCGATTCCACGAGTTTCGCTCCAGCCTTGATGAGCGCGTGGCAACCTTTCGCGAGCGGCGAATGGATCGACCCGGGAATCGCGAACACATCGCGGCCCTGATCAGCCGCCGCGCGCGCGGTGATGAGCGAGCCGGAAGCGAGCGCCGCTTCCACGACGAGGCAGCCGCGCGCGAGTCCGCTGATCAGGCGGTTGCGGCGCGGGAAATTATGCGCCGCGGGCGCCGTGCCGAGCGCAAACTCGCTGAGGATAAGCCCTTGCTGAGCGATGTGTTCTGCAAGTCCGGCATTGCGGGCTGGATAGAGGACATCGATGCCGGTCCCGAGCACCGCAATGGTCGATCCGGCGCCGGCGAGCCCGCCGCGATGCGCTGCGGCGTCGATGCCGAGCGCGAGGCCCGAGACGATGGCGAGCCCCGCGTCGCTCAGGGCCTTGGCAAACGACTCGGCGTTCGCTTCGCCCTGCTGCGTCGCGTTTCGACTGCCCACGATGGCGAGCGCGGGCCGTGCGAGAAGTTCCAGGCGGCCGCGCGCGAATAGTATCGGCGGCGGGTCTGGAATCTCGAGCAAGCTGTGTGGGTAGCCTTCGTCGGCGAGCGTGACGATCGAGTGTCCCGGTTGCTCAGCCCAAGCGAGGGATCGCTTCACCGCCAGCGCGACCGGGTCCGAATCGAGCGCGGTGAGCGCGGCCGGCGGCACATGCGCGGCGAGCTCGCGGCGATTCCTGGCGAGCGCGTTCTGCGGAAGGCCGAACTGCTGGAGCAGCCGTTGGACGCTGACTGGTCCGAGACCCGGGGTGAGGGCCAGCTGCAGCCAGCTTGCGAGCCCCGGGTCTGGGTTCACTGCACTTTCTTCTTACGGTGTCTGCACCACATCGAGCGGAGAGACCGGCCTCGTGACCTGCATGACGAGCGCATAGGATATCCGGTCGAACACGCGAAACACAAACGCGAGTCCCGCGCGCTCGTCGGGCAGCTGAATCTGCGCATCAGCGGCTCCGCGCCGCTTGGTCACGTCACGGACCGTGCCGCCACGGTTGTACAGCGCGAGCACGTGTCCGACCTCGATGCCGTCGGCTTTGCCGCGGTTGATGCTGATTACCGACTGCGGACCCGCTTCACCGACCTGCGCCACGCCACCGTAGATCGCGATTACGCGACCGCGGATCTTGGTGCTCGGTGCGTGGGGCACGTAATTCACCGGTTGCGGCCTTCCCGCGGCGACAAGCTTGTCGCCGGCTTCCACTTCCTGCACCGCGCTCGTCAACACCACCGTCGCCGGCTCGCCGGGACGCGTCAACTGCGCCGTGCCGAGATAGACCGCCTCGTAGCCCAAAGTCTTGTTCGTATCGGGATCCACGAGCGGTACGCCCTTGCGGTAGACATACCAGGTCTCATCCGTGGCCTTGCCGAGGCCGCGCACGTAAGCCGAATTGCCCGCCGCGAGCACCACGCGGTCGGCTTGGGTCGCCACGATGGTCGGTGCCTTCTCCAAGCCGTCAGGTTCCACCACGAGCGGACGGGAAAGGAACGGCTCGATCGCCGCGGGCGGAATGCTGGGGATTTCCTGACGCGCCAGTGATTCGGCGCGCACCCGCGGCGCTAGCTTTACCGTGCCGGCCGGCACGCCAGCCGACGTCCCCGGCGCGGTGCCCGGATCCGCTCCCCGGCCCGGCGTCCCCTCGGTGCCCGGGGCGACAATAGCGAGGCGCCCTTTCTCCCGGTCAAGCAGGATGACGTAACCTGGGTAAATAAGGTGCGGGTTCCGGATCTGTTCCCGGTTCATGTTCCAGAGTTCCGGCCAGCGCCACGGCGAATCGGTGTAGCGCTGCGAGATGCCCCAAAGCGTGTCGCCGCGGACAACTACGTACCGATCGGGTGCGTCGGCCTTGATGACGAGGGGGCTTGATGTGCCCGGCGTCTGCCCGAGGACGCTTCCAGGCAATAAGAAAGCGAGCGCTATGATAGACTTACGCACTAGCTGGACCATGGCGACCCGTCCCTTTCGCGGTTCCCGGACCGGTTGGAAGTCGGTTGTTAACTGCTTATATGCTGCCTGAGATTGTCCATATAATCCATTCAATTTGCAAGTGAAATGGCCCGTTTAAACATCCTCCGCTATCCCGACGCTCGGCTCCACAAGGTTGCTGCTCCGGTTACCGTTTTCGACGAAGGCCTAAAAAGGCTGGTGGCCGACATGGCGGAGACCATGTACACCGCACCGGGGATCGGCCTTGCCGCTATCCAGGTGGACGTGGCCAAGCAAGTCATCGTGGTGGATGTCTCCGAGCGGCGCGACTCGCTCGTGGTGCTGGTGAATCCCGAAATCCTCGAAGCCACAGGCAACTCCGACATCGAGGAAGGCTGCCTCTCCGTGCCGGGCATCTACGAGCTCGTCGAGCGCGCGGAGCGCGTGAAAGTGCGCGCGTACGACCGGAATGGCAACGCCTTTACCCTCGAAGCCCAGGGCTTGCTCGCGGTGTGCATCCAGCATGAGATGGATCACCTGAAGGGCAAGGTGTTCGTCGAGCACCTGTCGCAACTCAAGCAGCAGCGCATCCGCGCCAAGCTCGCCAAGCAGCTGCGCAAGTCAGCCTGATCCGAACGCTTTCCTGCGGCTAGTCTTCGCCGGCACCCCCGAGTTCGCGCAGCGCGCGCTCGCGGCCGTCACGGCGGCTGGCCACGAGGTGGCGCTGGTCCTCACGCAGCCCGATCGCCCTGCCGGTCGCGGGCTCGAACCGCGCACGAGCGCGGTTAAGCAGTTAGCGCTTGCCTCCGGTATCCCGGTCGCGGAACCTCGAACTCTGCGCGGACCGGGCGCTGACATCGAGCGCGTACGAGCGCTAGCGCCGGACGCGCTAGTGGTGGCCGCTTACGGCCTGTTACTGCCGCCTCCCCTTCTAGAGGTGGGTCGGCACGGTGCCTTCAACATTCATGCCTCGCTCTTGCCGCGCTGGCGCGGCGCCGCGCCTATCCAACGGGCGATCCTGGCCGGAGACACGGACACCGGTATCTCGATCATGCAAATGGACACCGGGCTCGACACCGGAGCGATCGTGCTGCAACGCCGCGTTGCCATTGACGCTGACGATGACGCCGGCACGCTTCACGACAAGCTGGCCGCTCTCGGCGGCGCGGCGATCGTCGATGCGCTGGCATTGATCGAACGCGGTCATGCCGTGGCCACACCACAATCGACTGGCGGCGTGACCTACGCACCGAAGATCGGCAAGCAGGAAACGCGGCTCCTATGGTCTCGTTCGGCCTTCGAGCTCGAGCGTGCCGTGCGCGCTTTTCGGCCATCACCTGGCGCCTTCACACTACTGGCCGGCGAAGCTCTGAAAATCTGGCGCGCTCGCGTGGTTGCCGGGCAAGGGGCGCCAGGCGCGGTGCTCGATGCCGGCAACGAGCTCGTCGTGGCGTGCGGCAACGACGCGCTCGCAATCTCGGAGCTGCAACGGCCAGGCAGCCGCCGGCTCAAAGCGCGCGAGTTCCTGCGCGGGCACCGGCTCGCCCCGGGGCGGCGCTTCGATTGAGCGCACTCGCCGCAGACCTGGCGCAGGCCGCGCGTATCGTTGCGCGCGTGGCCGGCGGGGCAAGCCTGGCCGACGAATTCGATCCGCGGCCCGCGATCATCGATCTTACGCACGGCACGCTGCGCCGCTACGGCCGCGTGCAGGCGATCGTGCGCGAGCTTTCGCACCGCGCACGCAGCGATACGCTGGTGGAAGCCCTGCTGTGGTGCGCGCTTTATGCGTTGGAGTCGCAACGCTATGCCGACTACGCCGTTGTCGACCAGGCGGTGCGCGCGTGCGCTGCGATCGAGCGCTGGAGCGCGAAAAGCTACGTGAACGCGCTGATGCGCGCGTTCCTGCGTTCGCGCGCTTCGCTGGAAGGCCGAATCCAAGCCAATGTCGAGGCGCGCCACCAGCATCCGCTTTGGTGGATCGAGCTTCTCGAGCGCGCTTATCCGGAGCAATGGAGTGCCATCTTGGCGACGGGCAACACCCACCCGCCCATGTGCCTGCGCGTCAACCGGCGGCGCTGCTCTTCGCACGAGTATCGAGACAAGCTGCAAGCGCGCGGAATCGCGGCGCGCGCGCTCGGCGAAGAAACTTTGCTTCTGGAAGCGCCGGTGCCGATGGAGCGCCTACCCGGCTTCGCTGAAGGCGAGGTTTCGGTGCAGGACGCGGGCGCACAAAGGGCGGCCCAGTGTATCGACCTGCGGGCCGGGCAGCGCGTCCTTGACGCCTGCGCCGCCCCGGGCGGCAAGGCGGGCCACATGCTGGAGAAGGCCGACGTGGAGCTGACCGCGCTCGAAGCCGACGCCGCCCGCTGCGCGCGGCTGACTGCGAATCTCGCGCGCCTCGGCTTGCGCGCGCGCATCAAGCACGCTGACTGCACGCGCATCGACGACTGGTGGGATGCGCAGCCATTCGAGCGCATTCTTGCCGACGTGCCGTGCACCGCTTCGGGAATCGTGCGGCGCCATCCCGACATCAAGTGGCTGCGCCGCGCGAGTGACGTCGAACAGTTCGCGGACCGCCAGGCGCTTATTCTCGACGCGCTTTGGCGCGTGCTTCGACCGGGTGGTAAATTGCTGTATGCCACCTGCTCGGTATTTCCGCAGGAGAACGACGTCGTGATCGACGCGTTCCTCAGCCGGGCACCGCTCGCGCGTCGTGTCGCGCTTCCCGATGGGTCGGCGGCGCAGGGACTGCCGAACGCCGAGCGCGACGGTTTCTATTACGCGCTGATCGAAAAGCACACCTGAAGCGGGGCGGATGCGCCGCGTCGCTTTGCTCACCCTTGTCGCCGGGCTCGCCACGCTGCTCTCGTTTGCGCCGGCGGCGCTCGCCGACGAAATCGAGGTGCGTGAAGTCGCCCTGCGCCGGGTCGACGACGGGCTCGCGCTCGATGCCGATTTCGCCTTCGAACTGACACCGCGCCTCGCCGACGTGGTGGCGAACGGGGTGCCGCTGTATTTCACGGTCGAGTTCGAGCTCAAGCGCCGGCGCTGGTACTGGTTCGACGAGACGGCGGCCGCGCGACGCCTGCATCTGCGCCTGTCCTATCATGCGCTCTCGCGGCAGTACCGGCTTTCCAGCGGCCTGCTGCAGCAAAGCTTCGCCTCGCTGGAGGAGGCTCTGAACGTGCTCAAGCGCGTGCGTAACTGGGTTGTGGTGGACCGCAACCTGCGCTTCGCAAACGCGGACTACGATGCGGCGTTGCGCATGCGTTTGGATACCGCGCTTTTGCCCAAGCCGTTCCAGCTTTCCGCGCTGACGGGGCGCGACCTGCACCTGGAGTCGCCGTGGAAGCGCTTCATCGTGCGGCCACCGATATGAAACTGCTCGTGCTCATCGGCGGCGGCGTAGCGGTGGTGGGGCTATTTCTGCTCGCTACCGCGAGCGCGGACACCGCGCTTTTCGCGCGTCATTACCCGCTCCTCCTCGCGGTCAACGCGGCGCTCGCTGCATTGCTGGCCGCGCTCGTGGTGATCCAGCTGGTTTTGCTCGCGCGTCGGCATCGCGCCCGTGTATTCGGCGCCCGGCTCACGCTGCGATTGCTCGCGCGGTTCGCCGCGCTCGCGGTGGTTCCGGGCGTCATTGTCTACACCGTGTCGGTCCTATTTCTTGCGCGCTCCATCGAGTCTTGGTTTGACGTCAAGGTCGATGCCGCGCTCGAAGGCGGCATCCACCTCGGGCAGCAGGTCATGGACCAAATGAGTATCGAGTTGCAGTCCAAAGCGCGCGCCATAGCCTCCGATCTGGCCGAGCGCGCGCCCGCGCCGCCCGCAGCGCAGCTGGAGCGCCTGCGCGCGCAGCTCGGCGTCGAAGAGGCCGTCGTGGTCAGCGCGAGCGGTCGGTTGATCGCCAGCGCTGCTCAGGACGTCGCGCGCCTCGTGCCCGAGTTGCCGACGAACCAGGCCCTGCGCCAGGCGCGTCTCGCGCGCGCCTACAGCGCGGTGGACGCCGCGGTGGGACGCCCGCTCGCGCTGCGCGTCGTCGTGCCGGTCGATTGGCCGGGAGAGATGCGTTTCCTCCAGCTGCGCCACAGCGTGCCCCCGCTCTTCGCGCAAAGCGCCGAAGCGGTGGAGGGCGCGTACCGAGACTACCGCGAGCTCGCCATTTCGCGCGAGGGGCTGAAAAACATCTATATCGTCACGCTGACATTCGCTCTGCTCATGGCGCTCTTCATCGCAGTGGCAGCCGCGGCGACGCAATCCGGGCTTCTCGCCGAGCCGCTCGCGAATCTGGCGCAGGCCACGCAGGCGGTGGCGCGCGGCGACTTTTCGCGCCGTGCGCCCGTGACGAGCCGCGACGAGCTCGGCGTGCTGACCGAGTCTTTCAACTCGATGACGCGCCAGCTCGAGGACGCGCACCGCGGCATGGAAGCCAATCGCCTTGCCCTCGAGGGTGCGAAGGTGCGCCTCGAGAGCATTCTTGCGAATCTGTCCGCGGGCGTTCTGGTTTTCGACCATGAGCTCGCGCTCTCGATATCGAACCATGGCGCGGCCGCGATCCTGGGCGGCGAGCTTGAGGCCTTCGCAGCGCAGATGCACGCGCATTTTTCCGCGCAGGGCGATGCTTCATGGCAGCTCGAGCTTCAGCTCAAGGGCACCGGCAAGACGCTGCACGCGCGCGGCGCGCGGCTGCCGCAAGCCACCGGCGGCGGCGCGGTCGTGGTGTTCGACGACATCACGCGCCTCATCCAGGCGCAGCGTGCGACCGCCTGGGCCGAAGTCGCGCGCCGGCTTGCGCACGAGATCAAGAACCCGCTCACTCCGATCCAGCTCTCCGCCGAGCGCCTGGAGATGAAGCTCGGCGAGCGACTATCGCGCGAGGATGCAGACATTTTGCGGCGGGCCACCGAAACAATCGTCCATCAGGTGTCTGCGCTCAAGGCGATGGTGGACGATTTCCGGGACTACGCGCGCATGCCGGCGCCGGAGCCCGCGCCGCTCGACTTGAACGCGCTGGTGCGCCAGGTGCTCGCTCTGTACGAGAATTCCAGTGTGCCGATCGCGAAACATCTTGCCGAGGGCCTGCCGGCGGTCTGGGCCGACGGCGCGCAGATCCGGCAGGTGATCCATAATCTTGTGCAGAACGCCCAGGACGCGCTCGAAACCCAGGCGCAACGCGGCGCGGCGCCTTCCATCGAGGTGCGCACCGAGCTCTCGGGCGACCGCGTGCGCCTCGCCGTGTCGGACAATGGCGCAGGCTTTCCGGCGGAGCTGATGGCCCGCATTTTCGAGCCCTACGTCACCACGAAGCCGCGCGGCACGGGTCTCGGTCTTGCCATCGTCAAGAAGATCGTGGACGAACACCACGGCGCGGTCACGATCGAGAACCGGCCGAGCCGCGGCGCATCGGTGAGCGTGCTGTTGCCCCTCGCGAAGGCGGCCTGACGTGGCGCAAATCCTAGTCGTGGATGATGAAGTCGGAATCCGCGAGCTTCTCTCCGAGATCCTGGCCGACGAGGGGCATCAGGTGATGCTCGCCGAGAGCGCGGGCGATGCGCGCCGGCTGCGCGAGCGCGCGCGGCCCGACCTGGTACTGCTCGACATCTGGATGCCCGATGCCGACGGCATCACGCTGCTCAAGGAATGGGCCGCGAGCGGCCAGCTCACCATGCCGGTGGTCATGATGTCGGGCCATGCCACCATCGAAACGGCGGTCGAGGCCACGCGCATCGGCGCGCTCGATTTCCTGGAGAAGCCGATCGCCCTGCAACGCCTCCTCGCCACCGTGAAGCGCGCGCTGCGCAACCCGGAGGCTGCGGCGGCGCCGCAGCTTTCCATTGCCGCGCTTGGGCGCGCACCGGCCCTCGCCGAGGTCAAGAAGCGCCTCGCGCAGCTCGGCGGTTCCGGCGCGCCGCTTCTGTTGCGCGGCGAACGCGGCATGCGCGCAGAACTTTTCGCGCGCCTGCTCGCCGCGCCCAACGCGCCGTTCATCGGCGGCGCGGAGCTCCTCTCGCAACCGCCCTCGGAGCTGCTCGCGAAGGCGGCGGGCGGGATTCTGTTCATCGCCGATCTGAGCCGGCTCGGGCACGCGGAACAGCGTAACCTGGAATTTCTCCTGCCACGCGCAGAGAAGCAGCGCGTGCGCCTGGTTTCGTTTTCGCCGCTCGACCTGCGCACGCTTGCCGAGAAGGCGGACTTCAACCCAGAGCTTGGCGCGCGCCTGGGCGAGCTCACGCTCAAGTTACCCCCGGTGCGCGAATTCGCCGAGGATGTACCGGACCTCGCTTCGCTCATGCTGGCTCAGCTCGTCGAGGCGCGCGCCTGCCCGCCACGGCGTTTCGCCATCGCGGCACTGAACGCGCTGCGTCACCACGGCTGGCCGGGCAACCTCACGGAGCTGGAAAGCGTGGTCAAGGACCTCGCGTTAAGCACGCTCGAGGAGGAGGTGCAGCTGCATGACGTGGAGCGGGCGCTGGCCGCCCGTGCAGTGCCCGGCATGCTGCCGGAAGTGGCATTCGACCGGCCCTACCGCGAAGCGCGCGAAGCTTTCGAGCGCGTGTATTTCGAGAACCTGCTCGCGCGCGAGAACGGCAGCATGTCGCGCGTCGCCGAGCGCTCGGGCCTCGAACGCACGCACCTCTACCGCAAGCTCAAGGCGCTCGGGTTACCAGTTGGACGGCGCGAGGAGACCTAAGTCTTCTTGGGTTTCTTGATGCGCTGCGGGCGCTTCTTGCCGTAGCTGCCCTTGTAGATCTTGCCGCGTCGCGTGCGCTTGTCGCCTTTTCCCATGCGACGATTATACGTTTTCGAGCTCGTAGGCGAGATATGGCGCGAGCCACTTCTCCGCGTCGGCGACCGAGAGCGCGCATCGGCGCGCGTAGTCCTCCACCTGGTCGCGGCCGAGCTTGCCGACCGCGAAGTAGCTCGCCTCCGGGTGCGAAAGATAGAACCCCGAAACCGCGGAGGCGGGCAGCATGGCGAAGGATTCCGTGAGGCTCATGCCGGCGTTCTTCTCTGCGTCGAGCAACCGGAAGAGCGGGCCTTTCGCGCGGTGGTCGGGACACGCCGGATAGCCCGGCGCGGGCCGGATGCCGCGGTAGCGCTCGGCGATGAGCTCGGCCTTCTCGAGTCGCTCGTCGCTCGCGTAACCCCAAAACTCGAGCCGCACGCGCTCGTGCAGCCGCTCGGCAAACGCTTCCGCGAGGCGATCGGCCAGCACCTTCAGCATGATCGCGCTGTAGTCGTCGCCGCGCCGCTCGAGCTCGGCGACGCGCGCCTCGATGCCACCGGCGCAGACCGCGAACGCGCCGAGCCAGTCGCAAACGCCGCTCGCCTTCGGCGCGACGAAGTCCGCAAGACAGAGGTTGGCACGCCCCTCGGGCTTGTGGTTCTGCTGGCGCAGGTTGTGCCACGTCATCAGCGGCGCGTCGCGCTTCTCGTCGGCATAGATCTCAATGTCGTCGGCGTTTACCTGAGCCGCCGGATAGAGGCCGAAGACACCGTTTGCCTCGATGAGATTCTCGCGAACGATGCGCGCTAGCGTCTCCTGCGCTTCGGCGAAGAGCTTGCGCGCCTGCTCGCCGACGAGCGGGTCGCTGAGAATCTTTGGATACGGACCCGATAGCTCCCAGGCTTGGAAGAACGGGCCCCAATCGATGTAGTCGACGAGCTCGGCGAGGGGATAGCGGCGCAGTACCTTGAGCCCCGGTTTGGCCGGCCGCGGCGGCACATACGTTCTCCAATCCACGCGGTGACCGCGCCGGCGAGCCTCCGCCAGCGCATGCAGCGGCCCCGGGCCTTTCTTCTCACGATGCTGGGCGCGGATGCGCTCGTAGTCGGCGCGTACTTGTGCCAGATAAGGAGCGGGGTTCTGTGCAAGCAGGTTCTGCACCACGGGGACGCTGCGCGAGGCGTCCGGCACATAGACTACCGGACCGGAATAGTTGGGGGCAATCTTCACCGCCGTATGCGCGCGCGAAGTGGTCGCTCCGCCGATGAGAAGTGGCAGCTTAAGCTGCGTGCGCTCCATCTCGCGTGCGACGTGCGCCATCTCCTCCAGGGACGGGGTAATGAGACCCGACAGGCCGATGGCGTCGGCCTTCTCGCGCCGCGCCGTTTGCAGAATCGTTTCGGCCGGCACCATGACGCCCAGGTTGATTATTTCGTAGTTGTTGCACTGAAGAACGACGGCGACGATGTTCTTGCCGATGTCGTGCACGTCGCCTTTCACGGTCGCGAGCACGAGGCGTCCCTTGGAGCGCCCGGCCTCGCCGCTTTTCGCTTTTTCCGCCTCGATATACGGGACGAGATGCCCGACCGCCTGCTTCATCACGCGCGCCGACTTCACCACCTGCGGCAGGAACATCTTGCCCGCGCCGAACAAATCGCCGACCACGTTCATGCCGTCCATGAGCGGACCTTCGATGACCTCGATGGGCCGCGCGTACTTGCGTCTTGCCTCTTCCGTGTCGGCGATGATGTGCGCGGAGATGCCGTTCACGAGCGCGTGCGCGAGACGCTGCTCGACGCTGCCCGAGCGCCACGCCTCGTCCTTGGCGCTTTCGCGCGCGCCGGACTTCACCGTCGCGGCGAGCTCGATCAGCCGCTCGGTGGCGTCCGGCCGCCGATCAAACAGGACGTCTTCGACGCGTGTGCGCAGCTCCGCGTCGAGCTGCTCGTAATTGCCAAGCTGTCCGGCGTTGACGATACCCATCGACAGGCCCGCGCGGATGGCGTGGTAGAGAAACGCGGTATGCATCGCCTCGCGCACTGCGTCGTTGCCGCGGAACGAGAACGAGAGGTTCGATAGGCCGCCGGACACGTTGGCCTGCGGCAGGTTCGCTCGGATCCAGCGCACGGCCTCGATGAAGTCGATGCCGTAGCGCGCGTGCTCCTCGAGTCCGGTGGCGACCGCGAAGATGTTCGGGTCGAAGATGATGTCGTCCGGCGAGACACCCGCGCGCCCGGTGAGAAGGTCGTAGGCGCGCTGGCACACGGCGACGCGGCGTTCGAGCGTATCGGCCTGGCCCTGCTCGTCGAACGCCATCACCACCATGGCGGCACCGTATTGGCGGCATAGCGCGGCCTGGCGCAGGAATTCGCGCTCGCCTTCCTTGAGCGAAATGGAATTCACGATCGGCTTGCCTTGCACGCACTTCAGCCCCGCCTCGATCACGCTCCACTTCGAGCTGTCGATCATCACCGGGACGCGCGCGATGTCGGGCTCGGCGGCGACCAGTCGCAAGAAGGTGCTCATCGCCTTCTCCGAGTCCAGCATTGCCTCGACCATGTTGACATCGATGACCGGCGCGCCGTTTTCCACTTGCTGGCGCGCCACGGCGAGGGCGCCCGCATAGTCGCCGGCGAGGATGAGGCGCGCGAACGCCCGCGAGCCGGTCACGTTGGTGCGCTCGCCGATGTTCACGAAGAGCGAGCGCTCGTCCACGTTGAGCGCCTCCATGCCGGCGAGGCGCAGCGCAGGCGTTCTGCGTGCACTCGCGCGCGGCGCAATGCCGCGTAGCGCCTCGCCCATGGCTCGGATGTGCTCGGGCGTGGTGCCACAGCAGCCGCCCGCGATGTTGAGCCAGCCCGCGCGCGCCCATTCGGCGGCGTGAGCCGCCATCGATTCGGGCGTGTCCTCGTACTCGCCGAAGGCATTCGGTAGGCCGGCGTTGGGATGGCACGAGACGTGCGTCTCGGAGATGCGCGCCAGCTCCTCCACGTACGGACGCAACTCCTTCGCGCCGAGGGCGCAGTTCAGACCGATGGCAAGCGGTTGCGCGTGACGTACCGAGTTATAGAACGCTTCCGTGGTCTGGCCGGAAAGCGTGCGCCCGGAGGCGTCGGTGATTGTTCCCGAGATAAGCACGGGCAGCCGCGCGCGGCGATCGCTGAGAAGGCGCTCGACCGCGAAGAGTGCCGCCTTGGCGTTCAGGGTGTCGAACACCGTCTCGACGAGGATGAGATCGACGCCACCCTCGAGCAGCCCGGCGAGCGATTCCGCGTAGGCCTCGACCAGCTCGTCGAACGTCACCGCGCGAAAGCCCGGATCGTTGACATCGGGCGAAATGGAGGCAGTCTTGTTCGTCGGACCGAGCACGCCGGCGACAAATCGCGGCTGCTCGGGCGTGCGCGCCGACCACTCACGCGCCGCCTCGCTCGCCAGATTCGCCGCGGCGCGGTTGAGCTCGCGCGCGAGCGCCTGCATGCCGTAATCGGCGAGGGCGATTGAGGTGGAGTTGAATGTGTTGGTCTCGATGACGTCGGCGCCCGCCTGCAGATACTGCGCATGGATGTCGCGGATCAGGCGCGGTTGCGACAGCGAAAGAAGATCGTTGTTGCCGCGCAGCTCTCGCGGCCAGTCGCGGAAGCGCGCGCCGCGGTAGTCTTCCTCGGCGAGGCGGGCGCGCTGGATCATGGTGCCCATCGCGCCGTCGAGGAGCGCGATTCGCTTGCGCAAGAGCGCTTCGAATGTGTGCATTGGCGAAAATGAAAAAGCCCGCTCGGCTTGCGAAAGAGCGGGCGCTCGGCGCGTCTCTTTAGCGGCATTTGTAACGCGCCCGCAAGCGGAGCATCAAATCGGCGCGGCGCGTGGGATTCTGCCCATAAGGACCTTTAGTGTCAACGGCTTATAATCCATCGGTGAACGAGTTCGCTTCGATCACGGGACGCTTCGCGTGCGAGGTCCATTGGGGCGACTGCGACCCCGCCGGCATCATTTTCTACCCCACGTACTTCCGCTGGATGGACGCAGCGACGTGGGCGTTCATGGCGTCGGTGGGCTACGAACCGCAGCGCATGCGCGAGGAGCAACTCGCCATGCCGCTCGTTGCGGCGGATTGTCAATTCTTGTCGCCGGCCAAACATGGCGACCGCTGCGAGGTGCGCTCGCGCATCGCGCGCTTCGGCGGCGCCTCGTTCCTCATCGTGCATGACATCGTGCGCTCGGACGGCACGCAGCTCGCGAAAGGCAGCGAGAAGCGCGTTTGGGGCCGCTTCGTGAGCGGGCCGGGCAGCGCGATGAAGAGTCAGCCGATCCCGGAAACCGTCAAGGCGCTGTTTCTCGCCAAGTAGCGATCGCGCGCTCGATCATCGCGTGCGCGCCGGAGAAGCTGCGCCGCGCGTCGAAAATGGCTTCCAGCTCGCCAGCCGGTACGACCGGTTTCGCGACCTCACGGAGATGGCGCTTTTCAAGGACTGCCTGCGCGCACAACTTTTCAGTGAGCGCGTGCGCGGCGGCTTTGCCGTGCGTTCTGGCGAGATGAAGCGCGAGCGCTTCGGAGAACGCCAGGCCGCCCGTTTGTTCAAGATTGTTCGCCATCGCTACGGTGTCGATTTGCAGCCCCTCCAGAACCTCCGCCATCGCACCCAGCGCGCTCGCCGTGCCGCCGAGCAGATCTTTCAGCGTGAGCCACTGCGACTGCCATTGGCCGAGACCGCGCTCATGCTCGGGCGCGAGTTGCGCGAGCAGCGTGGCGGCAAGGCCGGGAGCACGCTGCGCCGCCTCGAGCGCAAGCAGGCTGGCCGCCGGATTGCGCTTGTGTGGCATGGCGGAGGAACCGCCGCGCCCCTGCGCTGCGGGCTCGAACGCTTCGCCGACCTCGGCCTGCATGAGGAGCGAGACGTCGCGCGCAATCTTGCCCGCCGCACCGGCGAGAATCGCAGCTTCCGCACCTAGGCGAGCGAAGAGATCGCGCCCGCTGTGCCAGGTGATCGGCGGGCGGCGCAGACCCAACGATCGGGCGAGCGTGTCGGCGACCGCATCGGCTTCGGCGCCGAATGCGGCGAGCGTTCCGGCGGCGCCGCCGAACTGAAGCACCGCCGCGTCCTGCGCGGCTCGCCCGAATGCTCGGTACGCGCGCGCAACGAGCGACAGCCACACCGCCGCCTTCCAGCCGAACGGCACTGGCGTCGCGGGCTGCAGGAGCGTGCGCGCGACCATGGGCGTATCGCGATGGCGCTCGGCAATGCTCGCGGCCGCGTTTCCGACGCGCCGCGTGAGCTCCAGGATGCGCTGCGACGCTTTGTTGACGCACAGCACGATGGCGGTATCAATGACGTCCTGACTGGTCGCCCCGAGATGGACATAGCGTGCCGCTTCGCCGGGCACTTGGCGGGTCAATTCGCGCACGAAGGGAATTGCGAGCGTGCCGGCCTCGCGCGCCTCGATGGCAAGGCGCCGCGCGTCGAACTTCGCTTCCGTGCAGGCGCGCGCGATCGTTTCGGCGTGCTCGCGCGGCACGAGCGAGGTACTTGCACCGGCGAGAGCCGCCTCGAAGCGCGCCATCGCGGCCAGAAAATGCTCGTCCGAAAGCGCTTCGGCGGTGTGCAGGTCGGAAAAGACGAGCTCGAGGCTCAGAAGTCGAAGAAAACCGTCTCGTTCCTGCCCTGCAGCACCACGTTCCACTCGAGCGCGCCGTCGGCACGCTTTTTCGCGATCAGCGTCGGGCGCCGCTCGACCGGCACGAGGGCGAGCACCGGATCCTCGGCGTTGGCCGGATCGTCGGCGAAATAGATGCGCGTCTGCAATTGCTTGAGAAGGCCGCGCATGAAGATGGTCACCGTGACATGCGGCGCCTGTGTGCTGCCTTCCGGTCCCGGCACGCGACCCGGCTTGATGGTACGGAAGCGGAAATTGCCGGCATCGTCGGTGAGCGATCGGCCATACCCGCGGAAAACGCTGTCCAACGGATTGGACTGCGCGTCCTCCGCACTCGCGTACTTGCCGTGGCTGTTCGCCTGCCAAATCTCCACTGCCGCGTCGTTCACCGGTTTGCCATCGGCATCGACAATTCGGCCCTCGATGCGCACACGCTCGCCCGGCACGCCTTGGGGAGCGAGATCTTCGATCACCATCCACTCCAGGCCGATCCGCAAGTACGGGCCGATGGTCTGCGAAGTCGTGGCGCGCAGGCTCACCGGGGCGTCTCCATGGGCGTCGCCTCGCGCCCGCGCAGCACGATGTCGAAGCGGTAGCCCAGCGCGTGCTCGGGAATGGTCGTCTCCCAGTCGAACAGCGAGATCAGGCGGTTGCGCGCTTTTTCGTCCGGCACGCAGGTGAACATCGGGTCGTATTCGAGCAGCGGATCGCCGGGGAAATACATTTGGGTGATGAGACGCGTGACGATCGCCGGCCCGAAGAGGGAGAAGTGGATGTGCGCGGGCCGCCAGGCGTTGTAATGGTTGCGCCACGGATATTCGCCCGGACGAATCGTGACGAAGCGATAGCGGCCTTCGCTGTTGGTGATCGCGCGGCCTGCGCCGGTGAAGTTGGGATCGAGCGGCGCGTCGTGCTGGTCCACGCGGTGGTTGTAGCGCCCGGCCGCGTTCGCCTGCCAGATTTCAATGAGGAGCCCCTCGAGCGGCCGGCTGTTTTCGTCCAGTACGCGACCGCTCACGACGATGCGCTCGCCCAGCGGCTCGCCCTTGTGCTGGCGCGTGAGGTCGTTGTCGTCGGGGTTGATGTCGGAATAGCCGAAGACCGGTGCGGTGAGCTCCGAAAGCGTATGCGGCAGCACGACGAGCGGCTGGGAAGGCGCGCGCTTGACCGTCGAAGCGTAGGGCGGAAAGAGATAGTCGGGTTGCGTGCCGCGGTAAGGGCGTCGGTAGCTCATTCGGCGTCGGGCTGTTTCGCGGGTTGCGCGCGATCAAAGGCCTCAAGCCTCATGCATTGCTCGAACACGCGCATCGTTGTGGGATACGGCGCCAAATTACAGTCATAACGCTTGGCGTTGAAGATCTGCGGCACTAGGCAGCAATCGGCCATGGTGGGCGCATCGCCGTAGGCGAACTTCGCTTTCGGGTCGAGCTGCGCCTCGAGCTTTGCGAGGCCATCGGCGATCCAGTGCCGGTACCAGGCGTTCACCTGTTCCTCGCTTTGACCGAGTGAGCGTTTGAGATGCTGGAGCACGCGCAGGTTGTTAAGAGGATGGATCTCGCACGCGACGAGCGCCGCAAGCCCGCGCACCCGCGCCTTGCCCACGGCGTCCGAGGGCAGCAAAGGTGGACGCGGGTATTTGTCCTCGAGGTACTCGATGATAGCGAGCGACTGGTTGAGCCTGATGCCGTCGTCGAGCTCGAGCGTGGGCAGCAATCCCTGCGGATTGACTTTCGCGTATTCAGGCCTGCGATGCTCGCCTTTGGCGAGATGCACGAAGAGCGACTCGTACCGCAGGTCCTTCACGTTTAGCGCGATACGCACGCGGAACGCCGCGGAGCTGCGAAAGTACGTGTACAGCTTCACAAAGCCGGCAGGATCTTGACTTTCAATTCGCCCACGCCGTCGATACCGGCGTGCATCTCGTCGCCGGGCTTTACAGGCCCGACGCCAGCCGGGGTGCCGGAATAAATGAGGTCGCCCGGCTCAAGCGTGTAGTACTCGGAGAGGTACGCAATCTGCTCGGGCACCGACCAGATCATGTCGCCCAGATCCGCGCGCTGGCGCTGCTTGCCGTTCACGGTGAGCCAGATCGCGCCGCGCGCCGGATGGCCGATCTTTGCCACCGGCACGAGTGGCCCGCAGGGCGCCGCCTGGTCGAAGTCCTTGCCGAAGTCCCACGGTCGGCCATGGTCCTTGCCCCACTGCTGCAGATCGCGCCGCGTCATGTCGAGACCGACGGCGTAGCCGAAAACATGCTCGTTGGCGCGCTTCGCGTCGATGCGGCGTCCGCCCTTGGCTAGCGCGACGACGAGCTCCGTCTCGTAGTGGTAATTCGAAGTCTTCGGCGGGTAGCGCACCTCGCCGCCGTTTGGGACGAGCGCGTGCGCGCTCTTGATGAAGAAAAACGGTTGCTCTCGTCCGTCGCCGCCCATCTCCTTCTGATGCTCGGCATAGTTGCGTCCGACGCAGAAGATGCGCCGCACCGGAAAAGTGTCCGCAGTGCCGGCCACCGGCAGCGCCGGCGCGCTCCACAGCGGAATTGCATGACCCATTGCGCTTCCTCGGAAAAGGCAAAATTCTAGCCGCTCGGACGCAGCTCGCGCTCCAACATTTCGCGCAGCCGGTAGCGCTGCACCTTGCCCGTCGGCGTGCGCGGCAACTCGGCGACCACGCGCACCCATTTCGGTCGCTTGTGGCGCGGCAGCTCCTCGCAGGCGCGTGCCGCGGCTAGCGCCGCGTCGTCCGCGCCTCGCGCGGTGACGAAGAGCGCCAGGCGATGCAAACCGTCGCCGTCGGCGACGGCGACACAGGCGGCTTCGCCGACCGCGGCTGCGGAAAGCGCCGCTTCCTCGAGTTCGGTCGGCCATACCCATTGACCGGCGATCTTCACTAGCTCGTCGCTGCGGCCTTGATGTATGTAATAGCCTTGCGCGTCGCGCACGAAGATGTCGCGCGAGCAGAACCATCCGTCGCGAAACTGCGCCGCCGTTTCGTTCGGCACATTGGCGTAGGCGCGCGCGAGCGCCGGGTGACGCACCCACAGCACACCGGCCTCCAGCCGCACCTCGGCACTCGGAAACGGCGTGCCGGTGCGCAAACCGTCCGATGTTCCCGGCGGCGTCATCATGCAGGCACAGAACGTTTCCGACATGCCGTAAAGATTCAGCAGTTCGCCGCCCGTGGCGTCACGCCATCGCTTCACGAGCTCCGGCGACAATCGCTCGCCGGCCGAGACGAAATAGCGGACCTCGCGCAATGCGCCGAGCCGCTCGGCCGGTTCGGCAATCAGCCGGCGGTACATCGTCGGTACGCTGAAAAGCGCGCGCGGCCGGTGCTTCTTCACCGCGGTGAGGACGCTGGCGGCATCTGGCCAGTCCGGGATGAGCACCGAAGTCACACCGTAAGCGAGTGGGGCGAGCAGTCCGTGTTCAAGCCCGTACGCGAAGGAAAAACGCGATGTGGTGAGCACCGCGTCGCCGACCGAGAGGCCGAGCATGCGGAAGGCCTCGCCGACTACTGAACCGGCGCGATGCGCGTGCAGCACGCTCTTCGGCCGGCCCGTGGTGCCCGACGAGTACAGGCAGAACGCCGGCGTGTCCGCATCTGCTTCGAACGGCGCGAGGGCTTCGCCGGCGGGCAGCGCGACCGCGATGGCAACGAAGACCTTGCGCGCCTCGACGAAAGATTCGTCGACGAGCGCATAGCGTGCGCCACTGTCGGAAAGGATGTGGCGATAGTCGGCTTCTGCGAGCCTGCCGCTCACCGCGACGGCCACCGCCCCGGCGTGGACCGCGCCGAGCCACGCCACCGCCAACTCAAGGCTATTGCGCATGATGAGGAGCACGGGCTCGCCGGGAAGCACGCCAAGGGCGCGGAATCCGCCTGCGGCGCGCGCCACGCTGATCGCGAGTGCCTCGCGATCCAGGTGTGTCTCCCCAGAGACCAGCGCCGCCCCCCGTCCCGGATAGCGTCCGCGCAGCACGCCCAAAGCCAGGTTCATCGTTTCAGTCGATGCGTCGGATGACGACGGCGCTGCGCGGCTGCACACGGCAGGCGAGGACGATGCCGCGGCTACGCTCGGCAGTCGATAACGCATGCTCGGAATATTCGAGCTCGTGCACTTCTCCCGAGATGAGCTCGCATTTGCAATGGCCGCAATTTCCGTTCTGGCAGGAAAACGGAAATGCGAGCCCGGCGCGCAGGAGCGAGGCGAGCAAAGTGTCGGAAGGTTGTACGGGCACGGGATCGACGTGGCCGACGAGGACGATTTGCATGGCCTCGCGCCGGAACTTACCATGCCCGCAATCCTTTGCCGCCCAAACAAAGCCTGCGGCTCGGACCGCTTCCCGCCCTCCTCGGTTACCGCTTGCGCCTCGCTCAGCAGGCGGTGTTCCGCGACTTCGGCGCGACCGTCAGTGACCTGTCCCCCGGCCGCGTCGGCATCCTGCTTCTCATCGAGGCCAATCCGGAAGTCACCCAGAGCCGGCTTGCGCAGGCGGTGGGCCTGGACCGATCCACCATGGTCGGCGTGCTGCATGCGCTCGAAGCGCAGGGCCTCGTGGAGCGGCGCCGCGGTGCGGACCGGCGCACCAACGGACTTCTTCTCACGCCGAGCGGCCGTGTCCTCGTCGCCGGATTGAAGCGCCGCATCCGCGCGCACGAGCGCCGCGTCGCCTCGCGGCTTACCGCGGAAGAGCGCGGGCAGCTCCTGAGGCTGCTCGCAAAGCTCGCCGGGAAATAGAAAAGGGCGCCGAAGCGCCCTTTTCTGCCGACTGGACAGTCTACATGCGATAGGCGGCCTCGCCGTGCGCGGTGGTATCCAAGCCTTCGCGCTCATCTTCCTCGCTGACGCGCAGGCCCATCGTCAGGTCGATCAGCTTGAAGACGACGAAGGCGACGATGCCGGACCAGACGACGGTTGTCAGCACGCCGGTGGCCTGCGTGATGAGCTGGCCCCAAATCGAATAATCCGCCGACACCTTGTTCGCGACGTAGTCGTAGATGCCCGAACCGCCGAGCGACGGTGCGGCGAAGACGCCGGTGAGCAGCGCGCCGACGATTCCGCAGACGCCGTGCACGCCGAAGACGTCGAGCGAGTCATCCGCACCGAGCAGGTGCTTGAGGCCGTTCACGCCCCAGAAACCCATGGCACCCGCGACCGCGCCGATGACCAGTGCGCCGATCAAGCCGACAAAACCGCAGGCCGGCGTGATTGCGACGAGGCCGGCCACGGCGCCCGACGCCGCGCCGAGGGCTGACGCCTTGCCGCGGGCGAGCGACTCGACCAGCAGCCAGAGCAGTACGGCCGCCGCCGTGGCGATGATGGTATTGAGGAACGCGATCGCCGCAGTACCCGTCGCCTCGAGGTTGGAGCCGGCATTGAAGCCAAACCAGCCCACCCAGAGAAGACACGCGCCGATCATCGTGAGCGGCAGGCTGTGAGGCGGCATGGGCTCCTTGCCGAAGCCGATGCGCTTGCCGAGCACGTACGCCCCCACCAGACCGGCCACGCCGGCGTTGATGTGGACGACCGTGCCGCCTGCAAAGTCTAGAGCGCCCTTCTGCCAGAGCCAGCCGGCAGCCGCGGTCACCACCTCCAAGCTCTTCGCGTCCGTGATGGCGTCCGGACCATCCCAGTACCACACCATGTGAGCGATGGGCGCATAGGCGAAGGTGAACCAGAGCACCGCGAAGACGAGCGCGGCCGAGAACTTGATGCGCTCGGCGAAAGAGCCGACGATCAGTCCACAGGTGATTGCCGCGAAGGTACATTGGAACGCGACGAAGGCAAGCTCGGGGATCGCCACGCCTTTGGAGAAGGTCGCGGCAAGCGACTCGCCGGTCACGCCGGAGAGAAAGAGCTTGGACAACCCGCCAAAGAACGCGCCGCCGCCGGTGAAGGTGATCGAATAACCGTAGATCACCCACACAACCGCGATCAAGCAGAACGTGACGAAAACCTGCATCAGCACCGAAAGCGTGTTCTTCGAGCGCACCATGCCGCCGTAAAACAGCGCGAGGCCGGGGATCGTCATGAGAATCACCAGCGCGGTCGAAACGAGCATCCAAGCGGTGTCGCCTTTGTCGACCTTCGGCTTCGCCGGCTCGGCCGCCGCGGGTTTCACCGCCTCCACGGCCGGCTTATCCGGCGCGGCCGCGGGTTTGTCCTGCGCCATAGCCGCGGCGGCGAAAGCAAGGCACACCGTCATGGCAATCCATGCGAATAGGCTTTTCATCATGCTCTCCTTAAAGCGCGGCCGCATCGGTTTCGCCGGTGCGGATGCGGATCACTTTTTCCAGATCGAACACAAAGATCTTGCCGTCGCCGATCTTGCCGGTGTTCGCCGAGCGCTCGATCGCTTCGATCGCCTGTTCGACAAGCTCGGACTTCACCGCGGCCTCGATCTTCACTTTGGGAAGGAAGTCCACCACGTACTCCGCGCCGCGGTAGAGCTCGGTGTGGCCTTTCTGCCGCCCGAATCCCTTCACCTCGGTGACGGTAATTCCCTGCACGCCGATCGCCGAGAGCGCTTCGCGCACCTCGTCGAGCTTGAACGGCTTGATGATCGCGGTAACAAGTTTCATGGGTTCCTCAGAAAGTCTTCGTTACTGACAAGACGATGGTGCTGTCTCCGGTCGACTTGTTGCCCTTACTTCCGCCGGTGTAGTACCAGCCTTTGTCGGCATCGGTATCGACGTAAGCCGCCCCCAATATCCAGCCTGTCAGGTCGTAGGTAACCCCGAGCTTCCAGTCCTTGTAATCGAGCTCGCTGTAGTTGTTCACTTCCAGCATGCCGTAGTGCGCGATGATGGAAAGTTGCTTGGTCATCGGTACCGTCGCAGTGAGGTCGAGGTACCACGTGCCGTCGGAGCTGGCCCTCGAGCCCAGGAGTGAGCCGGTATCGCGATTGGACCAGTAACCTCCCGCGGCCTGCTCGCTAGCTAATCCGAAATAGTCGGTAAGCGCGTAGAACAGCTTGGCGGAGAGCCACTGCCAACTTACACCGGCATAAACCTCCCAGTTGTCGAACTTCGCCGTGCCCGCGCCGCCATCGAACTCCGCGTTCGGATACCAGTAATAAATCGTCCCAACGTCAATACCGATATCGCCAAACGATCTCTTGTATCCAGCATAGAAGTCCATCTCGATGCCCGAACCGCCCGTGAACACCTGACTCGCGACGTTCGAGTTCCAGTTGCCGACATAGATGCCGCTCGGATGCGTGTAGTCGATGCCGCCTTGGATCGCCGGCCCGAGGTAGGTCTGCGATATCCCGCGAAAACGGTAATCGCTCGCAATGGTCATGTTTCCGGTCACGGGCGACGATTCGGCGCTGGCTGCGAGTGGCGCGGCTACCGCCGCTGCCACGGCCAGAGAAAGAATGGTTTGACGCATGTTGGAAGAGGTCTCCCTGAGGGGTTGGATGGAGGATGCGGTCGCCTATTAGCATCCCGTGTGCCATCGCATAAAAGAAAATCGGATCAGATACTTGGCAGACATCGAGGAAACGTCCGCACCGTTTCGGTGCGCTCCTGCCGCCTGCGCGCCCGGCGTTGGTGCGATACCTTTGCGCGGTGATCGATCCGAAGATCTTCGAAGAGCTGCGCAGCCGAATCGACGAAGCGTTCCGCAACTCGCCTGCACAGGACATCGAGAAAAATCTCCGCGCTTTGCTGTCGAGCTGGTTCGAGCGGCTGGATCTGGTGCTGCGCGAAGACTTCGAGGTGCAGAAGAAGCTGCTCGAGCGCGCGCAGGCGAAGCTCCTCGAGCTCGAAGCGCGCGTAGCCGAGCTCGAAGGCCGCAAGCCGAAGTAAACGCCCGCGCAGGGCGCGCGTTTCTCCGGCATGACCGTCGCCACGGTGGCGAGCCGCGCGCTTGCCGGGATCGATGCGCCCGAAGTGAGCGTGGAAGTTCATCTCGGCCCCGGGCTGCCCTCGTTTCACATCGTCGGCCTCCCGGACACTGAGGTGCGCGAGGCGCGCGATCGTGTGCGCGCTGCGCTGAACCATGCGCATTTCGAGTTTCCGGCACGCCGCATTACGGTCAATCTCGCGCCGGCCGAGCTGCCGAAGGACTCGAGCCGCTTCGATCTGCCCATCGCGCTCGGCATCCTCGCGGCGAGCGGCCAGCTGAGTACGCAGGGCCTCCCCGGCCAGGAGTTCGCCGGCGAGCTCTCGCTGACGGGCGAGTTGCGCGCAGTGCGTGGCGCGCTCGCCATGGCCCTGGCGGCGCGCGCCGCGGGACGCTCGTGCGTGCTGCCGGAGGGCAACGCGCCGCAGGCCGCGCTCGCGCAAGGCGCGCGCATTCTGCCCGCGCGCACCCTCCTTGAAGTCGTTGCCCACCTCGCCGGAGAAGCGCGGCTTCCCCCTTACGCCGGCGAACTGCACACGAGCGCGGCGAGCTATCCGGACTTCAGCGAAGTGAAGGGACAGCAACAGGTGAAGCGCGCGCTCGAAGTGGCCGCCGCCGGCGGACATAACCTGCTGATGATCGGGCCGCCCGGCTCGGGCAAGTCGATGCTCGCGGCGCGGCTGCCGACGATCCTGCCGCCGCTCGCGCCGTCGGAGCTGCTTGAGGTCTCGATGATCGCGTCGGTCGCCGGCGAAATCGAAGACGGCGCGCTCACCAACCGCCGGCCGTTCCGCGCGCCA